>NZ_JBLNKT010000030.1:0-46591 GCF_048158525.1 Flavobacterium algoris | reverse complement strand
AAACAAACTTTTAGAACAATTATTAAGGCAATATTTTCAATTTTTAATAAATTTCTGCTAAATCAGGTATTCCTTAAAACAAGTAGAGGCTATCTTTTCAGACAACCTCTTTTTTATGCTTATATTTTTCTCAATTTTTAGAATTGATCCCTGTTATTTCCTAAGCCACAATACATCATAAGCACCAATAAAGTTTTTTTCATGAATCACAATGTCAGTTCCCGTTAGCAAATTATACATTTTATCTCCACTAAAATCAGCAAATAAACTTCTTTCAAAAAAAGTATCAAATTCAGAAAAATTTACAATAACACATATCTCCCCCCCTTTGCTATCCGTTTTTTTATATACTAACAAATGTGTATTCTCATAATCAATAAATTCTAAATCATTATTATCTGCGAAAGCTGGAGTTTGTTTCCGAATTTCAATTAATTGCTTTAACTGTTTGTATACCTGAGCTTGTGCCGATGTAGAATCTTCTATGTTTTCGACCAAACTCCAATTCATTTTAGAGCGGTGCAACCAGCGGTTATCATACTTCTTACTTTCATCATGTGAGTAATCGTAATTATTTGGCAGAGCAACCTCATCTCCACTATAAATCATTGGCAAACCACCTAAAGACAAAACAACGGCATGTTGTAAATTGATTCTTTTTATAGCTAGTTGAATTTGTTCTTGATTATTTTCTTTTGATGCTTTTTCAAAACCACACAATGCCGCCATAGAGCCCGAAATACGGGCATTGCCAGTTTCATGCTCAATCATAAAACGCTCACCCAATGCAAAGCTGCCATTAAAACCATCACAATAATATTTTAAAATATACAAGCGATGCTGCAAACTGTCCAATCCAAGTTCAGCAACTAATTTGTCATCAAATCCCAGCCCTATATCATCGTGACATCTGGCATAATTTATCCAGGTTGTATTTCTTGGTTTTTTAGGAACTGCTTTGATTGATTTTTTAAGTAAATTAGTATTTTGTGTAGCCAAAGCTTCCCAACTCAATGCCATAAAATTAGCATTATATGCAATGTCACATTCATCACCTTGAGCTACTCCTTCACCAAAATACTTTATAATTTCTTCAGGAGCAACAATCGCTTCAGCAATATAGGCAACACCCGGAGCCACAATCTGACCACATAATTTAAAGAGCTGTAGCAAAGAATGAACTTCCGGCAGATTTTGATTAAACTTCCCTATTACCTTCCACATGAAAGCTACGGCATCTAAACGAAAAATATCTATTCCTTTATTAGACCAGAACAACATGGTGTCTATCATTTCCACCAGAACCATTGGATTCTTATAATTCAAATCCCATTGATACCCATAAAATAAAGTCATTACCCATTGATCACTCTCTGGCAAATAGGTAAAATTCCCCGGTGAAGTATCCGGAAAAATTTCAATCATTGTTTGTTCATAAGCATTCGGTAAATTTCTGTCTGGAAAAAAATAGAAATAATCTTTGTACTTCGGATGCCCTTTACGAGCTTCAACAGCCCATTGATGCTGATCTGCACAATGATTGAGCACAAAATCCATAATTAAATTCATGTCGTTTTTTTGAAACTCTTGTACCAAAGCTTCAAAATCCTTCATGATTCCAAATTTAGGATTGACTTCGCGATAATTACGCACAGCATACCCTCCATCATTTTCAAATTCCGGCACATCCAAAAAAGGCATTAGATGCACTGTGTTAATTCCCAAATCCCTGAAGTAAGGAATCTTCTCTTTCAATCCATTAAAATCAGTATTAAAAAGATCAACATACAACATCATCCCAACAATTTTCTCACTAGAATACCAATTAGGATTAGAAACACGCGTCATATCGCGTTTCTTTTGCAAAGATGAACGTTCTTCAAAATTCTTGACCAAAGACTTCAATAATAAATCAAACGCCTCGTCTTTATAAGGACTATTGGCATATAATTTTTGATATAAATCACTAATAATTGGAAAGTTTGCTCCCAATCTTAAATGAAAATTCTTGTCTTTAATTTTTATATCTTCTAAGAAGGTATTTAATTTTGATAACTTTTCAGCCTGTTGCATATTTTTATAAAAATTTACTTATTTATCAATTATTTATCTTAAAATAAGATAGAATCCTATTTCCAAAGATAAAATGATTTTAAATATAATAAAAAAATGCATCCCGAAAAAAAATTACATTCAGAACCTAATTTATTACAAAAACAACAGATTCATTATTCCATTATTATTTTTAGCATAAAGGCTATCTTTTCAGATAGCCTTTATGCTTTTATTATTCTTTAAAATTGGTTTTAGGAATGCATTTCATCCTTCTTTATATCCTTCTTTATATCCTTCTTTTTAATCAATCAAGGAACATAAAAAACTACCAACCTTGATGCAATCCATTCTTTACAACTTCATTGTATTTATCTTGGTCGAAGCTATATAAGTTTGGCGCTTTATGGGCCACATTGCTTTTCTTTTCATCGAGTTTTGTGAGTATTCCTATAGCAGTTATTTTGCGAAGAAAATTTCTTCGATCAAGCTTCCTTCCTAATATAGTTTCATACAATTTTTGCAATTCAGGTATCGTAAATTTTTCAGGGAGTAAATTATATCCTACCGGCATTAAATTCAATTCCATACGAAGTGTTTCTAATGCTTTATCCAAAATTTTCTTGTGGTCTAAAATCAAATCTGGTACTACATGATGGTCAATCCATTCCACAATTTCATTTTTACCTTCCGGTTGAGGAACTGCTTGTAAAAAATCGACTAAAGCATAGTAACCAACCGTTACAAAACGATTCGTATACCACTTCCCTTCATCTAAAGGTATTCCGTAAAAGTTTAAAACTCGGTTACTAAAATCAATGCTATTTCTTTTAACGGCTCCAAATGTAGCAAATTGTCTCAGGAAAATCCCCTTTAACCCTGTTCTGCCATACAATACGCTAACCGCTGCATCATCGATATCTTCATCAACAGGCACAAAACCGCCTGGCAAAGCCCATTCATGGCTGTGTTTTGTTTTTATTAATAATACTTTGAGCTGATTATCATGAAATCCGAAAATCACACAATCTATTGATAAACTTGGCTGATAGTTTTCCTTGTTATCTAAAACGTTTTTTAACATGTGATTCTTTTTCTAGTAATTAATTGTTTTTACGGCGCAATTTAGTTCATTTTTTCAAAGAAAATAAATGAATGTTACATTTTCAAAACGAGCCCTATAATTCTCTGCTTTAAAGACTAAGGAAATGATTTGAATAAAAAACAAACCTATTAAATAAATAAGACATACTACTGCAAAAATTAACTAAAAAATATTCGAAAAAAGATATATAAAAAAAATCATGTAAAATGTATTGTAAATCAAAAAAAATGTACATTCCGTCAAAATAACACAAGTTTTACCAAAGAAGTAAATAGCTCCAAAAAAAGAACTAAAATAAAGATTCCGAAAAAATAACTAATTGTGGCTATTTAAGAACTCGACCCTATGCCTAAAAGCAGACGATAGGGATAAACTACAAGTCTATTTCTGAAAATATAATTAAAGAAAAAGTTCTTTGCGTTCTAGAAAAATATCATGAACTGAAGAGAAAAAAAGTTTCATTTTTTGAAGCGATGTTATCAGACTTATTAATAAATTTATTTTCTTGATAAAAATTCACAAGTAAAAATCTAGATATAATATTGAAACCTGCTAACCAAAATTAAAAAAGCATTTGCGAAAATTGTTGATTAATTGTTGTTAAAAAAGTATTGAAACAGAATTTAAAAGAGGTTTACCTATAAGTCAACCTCTTTTTTAAATTCCCTCTTTATCAAATGTGTTTTCCTATATTTAATACTATAACTACAAGTTCATCAGGAAAATTGATTAAGAGTCAATACTTTTTTTATTCATACCTACATCAATTTCAACATTCTAGCAAGTGCAATTCATTAAAAAAATACTGCATCAAATATATTAATTTTGAGCAATAAAGCCAAAACTACTATTAAAATATAAAATAAATTCCTTTTTATTTACATAAAATTAAAGGATTTAAGAAATAGAACCCCTTAGTAATCACAACCATTTACTGATAAATCCTTATTTTATCTAAAAAAACAAATCCCTATTCTTTCTGTGATTATTACTTCATCAATTCAAAAGTGTCTTTCAAACGAATATCAACAGAAGATGATCCAATCATTAAATCAAAATCTCCAGGCTCAGAACCCCACTTCAATTCAGCATTATAAAAAGATAATTTTTCTTTGTCAATACTAAATTTGACTGTTTTAGTTTCTCCAGCATTCAGTTTTATCTTTTGAAAATCTTTCAGTTCAATAATTGGTCGCACTACAGACCCCACTTTGTCTCTTAAATACAACTGAACTACTTCTTCTCCTGCCATTTTTCCTGAATTGGTTACGCTTAATGAAACTTCAATATTCTCAGTACTTTTAATTTTGTTTTTAGACAATTTCAAATTCGAATATTCAAAAGAAGTATAACTCAAACCGTATCCAAAAGGAAATTTAGGGCTGTTTTTTAAGTCGGTATATGCCGAAACATAATTGCTTGCTGTTTCGTTTGGAGCTGGTCTTCCTGTATTAAAATGATTGTAATAAATAGGAATTTGCCCTTCTTCTCTCGGGAAAGACATTGGTAATTTCCCCGAAGGATTGTAATCGCCAAACAAAACATCGGCAATGGCATTTCCTGCTTCACTTCCTAACCACCAAGTATACAGAATGGCAGGAACATTATCAGCAGTCCAATTAAAAATAAGCGGTCTTCCTGCGTTGATTAAAACCACAACTGGTTTTCCAGTAGCTTGAATCGCTTTTATCAAATCTTCCTGAACGCCTGGCAAACGAAGATTACTGCGGCTTTTAGCTTCACCACTCATATCTCTTCTTTCACCAATACTTAAAATCACTACATCAGCTTGATTCGCAACAGCGATAGCTTCAGCAAAACCATCTTTATTATCACCTTCAATTTCACAACCTTTGGCGTAAAGCAACTTAGCAGTATTCCCAACCTTATTTTGCAAACCTTCCCATTGTGAAATAACGTGTTTATCATAATCTACATCAGGTAATTCCACAGACCAAAAACCCATGTTTTGTTTGCGTTCTTTGACTAAAGGACCAATAAAAGCAATTGTTTTTGTTTGTTTTGAAATCGGTAAAATGCTTTTCTCATTCTTCAACAATACGATACTTTTTGCTGCAACTTCTCTCGCTGCTTCTCTATGTTCCGGATTGTTCAATTCTTTTTGTTCTCTTTCTGGATTGGAATATTTATAAGGATCTTCGAATAATCCCAATTCAAATTTCTTGCGTAAAATTCTTTTCACGGCATCATCAATGAGCGCAATTGAAACCTTTTTCTCCTTTACTAATTGTGCTAAATTATAGCGGTACGCATTGCTTTCCATATCCATATCACTTCCTGCAGTTATAGCAGCTAATGCGGCTTCTTTACTGTCTTTTACATATCCGTGATTAATCATTTCGCCTATTGAACCCCAATCAGAAACTACAAAACCCTGAAAATTCCATTTCCCTTTCAAAATGTCTCTTTGCAAATATTTATTTCCTGTTGCCGGAATTCCGTTAAGGTCATTGAACGAATTCATAAAGGTTGCGGCACCCGCATCCAAAGCGGCTTTGAAAGGCGGCAAATACGTTTCCCAAAGCATCCTTTCACTCATATCAACCGAGTTATAATCTCTCCCGCCAACAGCAGCTCCATAGGCAGCAAAATGTTTCACGCAGGCCATCACAGAATTAACATCACCTAATTTTCCTTGAAAACCTTTCACTCTCGCATAAGCAATTCTCGAGCCCAAATAGGTGTCTTCTCCAGCACCTTCCATTACACGACCCCAACGAGGATCACGCGCAATATCCACCATTGGCGCAAATGTCCAATGAATTCCGCTTGCCGCCGCTTCGGTTGCAGCAATTCTTGCCGAAAATTCCATCGCATCTAAATCCCAACTTGCGGCTTCCGCCAAAGGAATTGGGAAAGTAGTTTTATATCCATGAATAACATCTTGGCCAAATAACAACGGGATTTTCAATCTCGATTGCATCGCTAATTCTTGGTATTGTCTCGTGTGTTGCGTTCCCAAAACATTCAACATAGAACCAATTAAACCTGTTTTAATCTCAGATTGTTTATTTGGATTTATGGTAATGGGTCCAGTAGCAGCATTGTCACCAGTATATTGATTAAGTTGCCCTATTTTTTCTTCAAGAGTCATTCGCTTTAGCAAAGCATCCACTTTTTGGTCAATCGTTTTTTGTTGCGAAAACGCAATAAAGCAGGTCAATAAAAGTGTTGTAGTTACTATCTTTTTCATTTCTAAGTGCAGTGTTATTTTTATAATCAAATTCATTTATTCCATAATCCAAAGAGTAGGAAATGGCATTTTATTTTTTACTCACTTGGTTTTTTTAAATTCTAAAAAGTTTAAATTGAAATTTCCTTTTTCGAAATAGACTCTGATTTTATTTGTTCCTTGTTTTAAAACCACATTTTTCAAAGTCACCGTTTGCCAATTATTTTTTCCTCCAGAAGATGGAATAGTAATGGTTTCAGAAAGTTGCCCGTTTTCATCTTTAAGAAAAAGCTTCCCTCCGGCTACCTCACTCGAATACCGAATAGCAACATCAAAAGTAGTTTTGGCTTTTACCTCAACTGTGTATTGCAACCATTCTCCGTCTTCAATAAACGCAACATGAAAACCATTCGTACTTTTATCCGTACAAGATTGAATGTCAACACCATCATTTCTCGTGGCGCCACCTTTATTCCATTTGGTAAATTTAGTTCCGTCATAATTGGCGACATCTTTATCAAAATAAGCAAATCCGTTTTGGCCTAAATCATATTCAGTCGCGAATATTTTCCCTGGCAATGGATGATTTTTGTATTTTTTAGTATCAGTTGTTTGTACTTGTCTGAACATCGCATCGATTACATCGTATCTGACAGTCAGATTTTTCATTTTGTAGTTTTCGGCAATTTGCATTAGCGCTTTTTTTGCAAAAGCTACTGTTGGCTTTTTTCCTCCGGTTGCCCAATATTGCAATAATTGCTCGTATTCCGGTGTTTTTGTAACCGAAGTAACTCCAGCTAAATTTTCAATTTTTTTCATTGGCCAAAAAGCCCAACCTATATTATTTGTTTCTACCAAAGAGATTGCTTCCTTAAACCATACATTAGAGTTTTCACCGCTTTCGCCCAACCAAATTGGCACATTGTATTGGGTTCTAAAATTCAACATGTTTTGTATGGAAGCCACATCATTATCGTTCCAATATTTGTGAAAACTCAACGCCATGTTATCATCCCAAAGCGGAAACATGCCATTGTAATTATTTCCCCAGCAATTCCCTTCTATGAAAATTAAATGATTGGCATCTACTTCTCTTATGGTTTTTGTGATTCTAATTTGTAACGCTCTTAATGGCGCATTCGACTTTTCGTCACAACCATTTTGATTCGTTCCCGTGAAATTCCAGTTGGGTTCATTGATAATATCATAGGCTCCAACCCAAGGATTGTCTTTGTACCGCAGCGCTACCTTTTTCCAAAGTGCCACCATTTTATCCTGATTGGCCGTGCTTTCCCAAAGTGATGGTTTTGAATCATCGTAATCGGATATATTAGCATCTTTTCCCTGACCTCCTGGAGTTGCATGTAAATCTAAAATCAAATATATTTTATTGGCAGCACACCATTTCAATACATCATCCGTCATTTTAAAACCTTCTTCCAGCCAAGTATTCTGACCTGATACGGTTTCTTTTTCAATAGGCAATGTATACAAGTTGTAATGCATGGGCAATCGAATGGAGTTGAAACCCCAAGCCGCCAATGAATCTATATCTCTTTTTGTAATTCCGTTTGCTTTATAGGCATCATAAAACTTCTCCGTGTTTTTGGTACCAATTAAATCCGTGATTTTCTGCTTTATTGCATGTTGAGAACCTGCAAACGAACCGGTTTGGAGCATGTATCCTTCCTGAACCATCCATCCGCCTAATCCCAAACCACGCAATACAACGTTTTGTCCATTTCCATCGACAATTTTCTGTCCATTTCTATGTAAAAACCCTTGTCCGAAAGAGGAAACAGATAAAGAAATAAGGAATAATAGAACTATTTTTTTCATAAAGAAGATTTTAAAACAAATCGTTTTTGGCATTTAATAAACCAATGTTTGAATAGCATGAGGCAGAATATAAATTTCGGTAGCTTTTGTTCCAATGCATAAATTATACTTCAATTTCTTATCTGTTTTATTCATAACCACCGTTACTGCTTTACCATCCTGATTTAAAAATGATGTAGTCATTAAATAGCTTTGACTGGAAACACTACTTATTCTTTTTGCACTTTTACCAATAAATTTAGAAAAATGACCAATAAAATAATAGGAAGGCGTATAGATTAATTCCCCTGTTTTTGTATTGCCATGTATCGGCGAAAAGCAAAAATTACCTACATGATTTGGCCCTCCATTTTCATCCAAAAGAATATTCCAGTCTGTCCAGCCTACTGTTCCGTTATTGAAGTCATGAATCATGGATTCCCCATATCGTTCCCCATTTGCCCAAAGTTGTAATTTTTTAAAATCAAATTTCTCAACACAACCTTCTGTGAACATTAAGTTTTTGTCAGGATACATTTCGTGCACTTTTCCAACATTTTCAAACATAGAATCTCCTCCGCTCCAGTTTTCATACCAATGAAAACCAATTCCCCAAACATATTTATTCGCTTCCGGGTCATCAAGAATTGTACTCGCTCTTTGTGCCAGTAAATCTCTGTTGTGATCCCAAACCGTAATTTTTTTATCACCAAGTCCTGCTTTTTTCAATGTTGGTCCTAAATAATTTTTGAGGAAATCGCGTTCTTCTTCGGCCGTGTAAATACAGGATTCCCAAGTTTGCTT
Source organism: Flavobacterium algoris (assembly GCF_048158525.1). Taxonomy (NCBI): domain Bacteria; kingdom Pseudomonadati; phylum Bacteroidota; class Flavobacteriia; order Flavobacteriales; family Flavobacteriaceae; genus Flavobacterium; species Flavobacterium algoris. The sequence goes on along the minus strand of NZ_JBLNKT010000030.1, from coordinate 37,619 downwards.
CGCCATTGGCTCATTCTGAATCGTCAATCCCCAAACTGGAATTCCTTCTTTTTGGTAGCTATTAATAAATTTCACGTAATAATTAGCCCAAGACTGATAAAATTCAGGTAATAATCTACCACCTCTCAACATATTTTTAGTGTCCTTCATAAAAGCTGGCGGACTCCATGGAGTTACGTATAATGTAGCCTTACCTCCCGCTGCTGCAATTGCCTTTTTGATTAATGGAATTTTAAATTCTTTATCATGCTCAATATTGAAACTCTTTAGTGCTGCGTCACCTTCATCAACATAAGTATAACTTCCTGAACTAAAATCACAACTGTGAATATTCGTTCTGATTATTGAATACCCAATTCCTTTTTCTTTATCATAATAAGCTTCCAAGAATTCTTTCTGATTTTCTTTAGTTAGTTTCGCAAAAACCTCAGCACTAGCATCCGTTATTGCTCCGCCAATACCCAGAAATGTCTGAAAGGTTTTACTTGGATTCACAAAAACACACAGTTGCGTTTCTAAAGGTTGTTTTAAGTCCGTGAATTGTAGATTATCAGTTTTTGTTAATCTTAAATTTGTCCCGTCTGCTGTAGTATAGACGGTAATTGTCTTATTATTTGTTGAAAAAGGCTTCGATTGTATTTTACTTTTCTGTTGAGCAAGAGCCAAAAAAGACACTGCTAAAAGTGCAGCTGTTGTGATTTTTTTCATTCTATAAATATTATGTATGTTATTTTACCAAATATAGGCAGTTTTACCAAATAAATGTCCCTACAGAACCCGATTCTAATGACGTTGTTACCCAATTCCCGTTGAATTTAACATTGAAAATTTCAGCAGTACTTCCATCATTTTCGACAATTAAAACGTTTTTCCCACTTGGTGTTTTAAAAGCTACGTTATTCAAATTCCCACTTATAGTACTTGCAATTCTAACGGAACCTGTAGGCACAAATTTAGAAGCATGTGCAATGATATAATACCCTACATTTCTGGTAAAATTATCACTACTATTTATCGTCAATGCTCCTTTACAGGTTGTACAACCGCCCGGAGTATTAGGCCCAAAAGAAGCATTATTGGCTAAGTTCCATTCTAATGCTGTTTTACTCCAATTGCGCATAGAACCGATAACAACATTTTTCACATGCCATTTCAAATCGCCTTCAAAACTTCCGGTAGAGGATGTGTATTGTTCCGTGAAATATAAGTTTTTATTGGGAAAAGCACTATGAACTGTTGACAAAGCGCTAATATCTCCTTCATACAAATGAAATGCAGAACCGTCAATAAAAGGATAAGCCGAAGCGTCGTTTAACACGGCTATTGGATATTCAGGTTTGTTGCAGTTATGGTCGTATACTACAATTTTAGTGGTCAAATTTGCTGTCTGAAAAGCAGGACCCAAATGGTTTTTTATAAAATCAGCCTGTTGTGAAGCGAGCATCAGCATACTAGGATTGTTCCCGGGATGCAATGGCTCATTTTGTGGCGTAATAGCGTCAATAGTAATCCCTTCGGCTTTCATTTTTTGGATGTATTTCACAAAATACTGTGCATAAACTCCGTAATACTGGGGTTTCAAACTTCCTCCAATAAAATTAGTATTGTCTTTCATCCATACTGGTGGAGACCATGGCGTAGCCATAATTTTAATCTTTGGATTGATTGCCACTATTTCTTTTAGCATGGGTATCAAATCCGTTTTATCCGGAGCTAAACTAAAATTGTCTAAATTCACATCTGTTTGTCCGCTTGGTAAATCATCATAAGTAAATGGCGTTGCATTCATATCTGAGGCACCAATGCTAATTCTTAAATAACTTATCGCAATTGAATTGTCATTGGCACCAAATAATTCTTGTAATAATTCTTGTCTTTTTTGTGCATTTAATAAATTAATAACTTGAGCACTTCCTCCAGTTAAAGTATATCCAAATCCATCAATATTTTGAAACGTCTGGGAATCATCAACCTCAATAGTACCATAATTATTATAGGCTGTCCCAAATGCTAAAATTGATGTTTGCTTTTGAAGATTCACAGTCTGATTGCCTTTCGTCAACCAAAAGTCAACTTCATTTACTGCTACCGGTGGAGTTGGTTTTGGAGTAGGATTAACAGTATCACTAGCCGGAGAACATTTAGACAGCATGACTGATAAGGTTATTAAAAAGAAAATTTTCATAGTATATTTTATAGTATTCATATTAATTATTAAAATTTATTTCGACATAAACCGGCAAATGATCTGATGGATATCTTGCATTTTTTGAATCGCTTAAAACTGCATATTTTTTGACATTTAAAATACTGTCTTTAGAAATAAAAATATAGTCTATCAATTTGGTTACTGGTTCGTTATGTACAAAATTATTAAATGTTCCAGAAGGCCCAAAAGGCTTCTTGACTGAAACTTCTCTACAATCGTTCATTACTTTTTTTAGTGCGATTATTCTATCTTCGTTAGGTTCTGAATTGAAATCTCCCATAAAAATTACAGGATATTTTTTAGTATTCAGTTCCTTTATTTTCGAAAGAATAAGCTGTATTCCTTTGGTTCTTGCGTCTTCGCCAATGTGATCCAAATGCGTATTAAAAACCCAAAACAGTTGTTTTGTTTTCAAATCTTTGAACAGTGCATACGTACAAACTCGGTTGCAAGCGGCATCCCATCCCATAGAAATTTCATTTGGTGTTTCAGAAAGCCAAAAAGTGTTGCTTTCCTTAACGCTAAATCTTTCTTTTTTATAAAAAACATTCGAAGATTCTCCTTTCCCAATTCCTTCTCTTCCAATACCTACATTATCATATTGCAATAGTGCCGTTGCAATATCAATAACCTGATTGGGTCTTGCTTCTTGAACTCCAAAAATATCAGGTTCGTAAAATTGAATCTGCGATGAAAAATAATCTTTTCGATGATTCCAATCATTTTCTCCGTCACTTGCAACATCCAAACGAATGTTATAAGTCATTACTTTTAATGTTTGAGCAGGAGAAAACAAACTCATTAGAAGAAAAAATACCGAATAGATTATTTTTTTTGACTGATTCATTTCTTTATTTTTAAATTATTATTCTCCACTGAAGCTTCTATCTAACTTATATATAGAAGCTCCCAATGAAGAACTTACTAACTAAACAAAAACACCATTAATTATACACCCTAATATAATCTATCTCAAAAGTTGAAGAAGTAAAATTAGGATCTACAGGACCTCCCCAAACACCTCCCATTGCTAAATTTACAATCAAGTAAAAGTTTTTGTTAAATGGAAATTTATCTGAATTTGCAAAAGTATAATACAAAATATCATCAACATAAAACTTTATTGAAGTAGCCGTCCAATCTGCCGTATAGACATGAAATTCGGTATTGCTATTCGGCACTTTTATAATACCAGTATCAGGAGTATTTCCTGAACGCCCAGGGGAGTGCAATGATGAATGATTGACATTCAACTCTTTTCCAACAGATTCTAAAATATCTACTTCACCACATGCAGGCCACCCAACACTGCCAATATTGCTTCCCAGCATCCAAACTGCAGGCCAAGTCCCAACTCCAGTAGGTAATTTTGCTCTAATAATTATTTTGCCATAAGTAAAATCAAATTTTCCATTGGATTCAAGTCTTCCAGAAGTGAAGTCCCCCTTTCCATATTGTTCCCTAATGGCTTTTATTTTCAAAACTCCCCCTTCAACAATTGTGTTTTCTGAACGATTAGTATACGATTGAAGTTCGTCATTAACATAGCCTGGATCCCATACTTGAAAATTCCATTTGGAGGCATCAGGTGCTCCGTCAGTGTTAAATTCATCTGACCAAACTAAAGAAGATCCCACGAAAACTGTTAATGAAAGCTTCGAAGAAATAAAATGTCCTGAATTGTATGCAGATACATATAGAACATAAGTATTTGTCCCTGATGTTGTATAGGTATAAGTAAAATCACCACTTGTTAGCTCTTTAGTTTCTCCATTTCCAAGTAAAATTTTATAAGAAGTTGCATTAGTTGCACTTAAACTAAAATTTACAGTTCCGGTACCATTCCCATTTGGATTTTGTGCATTTACTCCAACTACCGTTGCTGAAATCGCAAGATTTGAAGGTGTAATTACAGCTTCACTTCCATCATTATTACTCCCGCTACAGGAAAGCAACATGAAAAAATTAGCTAAAGCAATAAAAAACAGACTCCTTGAAAATCGATAATTATTATTTTTCATATTTTTTTATTTTTTTAAAACTAATGCTAAAATAAAGCTCAGAACTACCCAATGTAGTTCTGAGCCTATACTTAATTTAAAATTATTTAGAGTACCGGTTTTAATTTTAGGTACCAAGCATTTCCAGTTTCAGTTCCTTGAACTCTAACATACAAATAAGTTGATGTTATAACCAAAATCTCATATTCTTTTTGAACAGCACCATATCCTATAAATGTATTAACTCCTGATAATGAAACACTTGTCTGAGTAGAAGGTGAATTTGCAGGTTTTGATGCAACAGCTGGAGCGCCTGATGATGCTGGTATAAAACTAAAAGCAGAAGTTCCTCCTCCATAAGGATAACATCCTTCATCACCTGATGCTGGAATACCAGGAAGAGTTGTTAAAGAACCTGTTTTTGTAAATGCCCCATCTGGAGTGGCAACTTGTAAAGAATACGTTCCTGTACCGGCAACTTTAGCAAAAGTAAAAGTAGCTGTATAAAACCCATTTGCAGAAGCTACTTTTTCATTCACTCCGGCAGCCCACCATTCTGGATTGATAGAATCTACATTCCATGGACCAACACCAAGCTGACCAGCTACACTTTTATCAACAACCCACGTTTTTGAAGCATTATTTGTTAAAGCCGTAACGATTGAGGCATCAACATTAAAATCACTTCTTACTGTAACTTCCTTAGTGACATTTGTTGAAGACCCACCTTTGCCATAAGCAACAACAGTAATTCTATAGGTATTTTTCCCAAGAGTTGTGTATTTTTTAGTAGCAATACCATTCGGTAAATTAACTAAATCTACTGCTGTATTAGCATCATAATCTATTTTATACGAAAGAGCATTGTCACCCGTTACAGAAATTTTTACGCTTCCTGAGCCATCACCATTTGGATGTGTTGCATCTTGCCCTACAACTTCTGTATTGACAACAATGTTTGACGGAGCTGTTAAATCTCCTAACGAATAGGTTTCTTGAGTACAACTACTTAATGTTAGAAGCAACACCAAGAAAACGCCAAAAATATATTTTAAATTTGTTTTCATAGTTTTATTTTAATTTGTTAATCGAATGTTATCAACATAAATAACTTCTCCAACTCCAGGATCTGAATCATTGTAACGCAAAACAAGTTGTGTAAATTTAGCTCCTGCAGGTATCCCTGAAATAGTACTGTAATCAAATACAATTTCTTCCCAAGCTCCAGATGTAGTAAATGGTGCTTTTAGTACCGCAACTCCATTTGCAGGAGTTCCTCCAACAGCCCATTCTAATTCGACATTTAATTTTTTACCAATATTTGCCGGATCAGGATTGTAAGCCAAAACTTTGATTTTACTTCCATAAGCAAAATTAACAGGAATATTTAATGGGCTATACGTTCCGCTCCATGAAGGTACTCCAGTTGGTTTAGTATATTTACCTACTGTTGCACTAGTATTTAAACCTGTTGCATTTGGATTTGCTACTTTAGAAAAAGTTACATCACCAAAAGTTCCAAAAAAGTAATTTACTGCTGCAGTTTCAAAATCAATAGGAAATCCAAATAATGTTTTAATTCCTTGCGTAGTTGCCGCACCACCACTTTGAGCTATCACTTTCAAAACAAAAGGTCCTCCAGTTGCTGGGTATGTATGAGCCGGCAATTCTTGGTCTATAGCCATTGGTGTACCTACTTCATTTGACACATCTCCATAATAGACTAAAAATGATTTAGCGTATAATGCGGTAGCTTTTACTTTCATCTCACCAGAGGTAGAAATAATTAAGCTTTCAGGAGCTCTATAAACAACATCTAATGGAAATGTTTGTTCTGTTTGAGCACCAGAAATAGAAGTAGCGATAATTTTTACCGTATATTTCCCTTCTGGATAAACATGAGTTGTACTTGCTCCTGGAGCAACTGTAGCTGGCAATCCTGTACCTTGTCCATAAACTACTTGAAACGAAGTAGCGCCATCAGCTGTTGGAGTTATCTTTACTTTTCCTGAATTATCAGTACTGATATCAAATATTTTATTGACATTCGCTGATGAATCTGTCCCTAAAAGAGCAGTGTCATTATTGATTCCCTCAACAGTACAACTTATAGTAACAGCCAGTAGTAATACAAAGCTGAAAATAAATTTTATCTTTTTCATAATTTTATCTTTTATTAATTATACCCTGAGTTTTGTTTCAATTTAGTTCCTTGAAGTTCTCTGGTTGGTAATGGAAAAATTTCATCTTTCCCTGCTACGAAACCTCTGTTTGCTAATTTAGTGGCAGCATCTCCCCATCTCACTAAATCAAAGAATCTATGTCCTTCTCCTGCAAGTTCCATTCTTCTTTCATTTTTAATGGCCGCAAGTGTAACCGGAACAGAAGGCAAACCAACTCTTGCTCTTACAGCATCAAGCAATGCTTGTGCTCTTGCTCCTGAACCTAATGCTTCAGCTTCCATCAAATACGTATCGGCAAGTCTAATTACATAAGTATTCTGTCTGTAATTTAACTCTGCTGCTCCACCACCAGTACGAACATCTGTTTTTCTTGGAAGGAATTTATTCAAGAAATATCCTGTATCTTGATAGCCTCCAATATAATCTGCCTGACCAGCAGCTTTTAGAGCTTTTAAATCAAATACAGTAGCCCCAAATCTTGGATCTAATTTGATGGCATCGTATAAATCTTGTGTAATAACATTGAAACTCCATCCTGACGGCAAATCTGCAGCTGTAGAACCAGATGGTCTTGAATAACTTCTAGGACCGACCATGACATTTAACGAATTTCCTTCGTCTTTACCACTTCCCCAGAATCCCCAATCAGAATTCCCGGCACTTGTGTGCGACACTTCTATAAGTGACTCTGTATTAAATTTATTGGCAACAACCCATAAATCATTAAAGTTAGACAATAGTTTATTACCGTATTGATTCGTTGTACCTGGTGTACCATTTACTTGAGCCAAAACAGCAGCAGCCTCTGTTTTTTTACCTTCATACAAATATACTTTCCCAAGCATTGCTTGAGCGGCACCTTTTGTAAGACGTCCAGATTCTGTTGCAGCTGGAACACTCGTTGGTAAAACATTTATTGCTTCTGACAAATCTTTTTCTATTTGAGCATAAACGGCTTCAGGAGCAGCTTGCTCTGCCTCATACATATTAGTCGCGGTCAATGGATCTAATAATAATGGAACGTTTTTAAAGATTCGAACCAAATTAAAATAATAGATCGCTCGCAACGCTTTCGATTCAGCGGTAAATCTGGCTTTTAAATTATCAGCCATAGCAACATCCGGCAATTTTAAAAGCAAGGTATTTGCTCTAAAAATCCCTTGGTAATGATCATTCCAAAAACTGCCAGGTACATTTGTCGAAGTAAGCGTATGCGTGGAGAAAGCTTGAATTCCTGCTCCATCTGTAGAACCACCACCACCGGCATAAAAATCATCTGAACCTGCGTTCATCATGGAAATTATATTTTCAAAACCTCCTGAATTTTTTCTGATTGGATCATAAACTCCAACTAGGGCTGCAGTCGCCTGTTCTTCGTTAGCATAATAATTATCGGAAAGAAAAGCCCCTTTTGGTGTAACATTTACAAACTCTTCAGAACAAGAGCCTAAGGAAACCATTGCTGCTGCTATAAATAAATATTTAAATTTTATCGTTTTCATAATTCTTGATTTTATTAAAATTGTAAATTGGCTCCAAACATAAATGTTCTTGCTTGTGGATAGATTCCTTTGTCTATTCCAAATACACCTCCACCAATTTCAGGATCATATCCCGTATATTTGGTTAATGTAAATAGGTTTTCAGCGGTTAAATACAAGCGCACTTTATTGGCTCCAATTTTACTAATCACATCACTTGGTAATGAATATCCTACCTGAACTAATTTTAATCTCAGATAATCTCCTTTTTCTAAATAGAAATCGGACATTTTACCAAAATTGCCATTCGTATCATCATTTGTAAGTCTAGGATAGTCATTTGATGTCCCCTCACCAGTCCATCTGCTTAATGCAATAGTTTGATAGTTAGCGTTACCAACATCTAATCTACGCAATCCTTGGAAAATTTTATTTCCTGCAGCACCCTGTGTAAAGGCCATAAAGTCGAAATTTTTATAATCTAAATTCAAAGTTAATCCGTAAGTGTATTTTGGAATATTACTTCCTAAAAACTGTTTGTCATCATCACCTATGGAACCATTCCCATCGGTATCAACCCAACGAAAATCTCCTGGACGTGCATTTGGTTGAATTAAAGCACCCGAAGTATTTGTATAAGCAGCTATTTCAGCCTGATTTTGAAAAATTCCAGCAGTTTTAAATCCGTAGAATGAATTATAGGATTGCCCAACTTGTGTTCTAGTTACTGCACCCATAGATTGAAAAGAAGCATCCCCTGTAATATAATTTGAATCAGCAGCAATATAAGTAACTGTATTTTTCAAATAAGCAATATTTCCATTAACAGAAAAATTCACTTCCCCGATTTTTTTCTTATACCCTAATTCAACCTCAACACCTTTATTATCCATGTCAGCTACGTTTCCTGTAGGATTTGCAGCAACTCCAACATAACCAGGTATGTTAATTGGACGTAAAATTCCATTGGTTGTTTTCTTGTATAAATCTACCGTAAGATTGAAATCATTGAAAAATCTTGATTCAAAACCAATATTTGTTTGAGAAGTTTCCTCCCATCTCAAATCAGGATTATCAAGAGTAAGGTTAGCATAACCAGTAGTTATTGCTCCTGTATTTCCAAAAGAATAATTATAACCTCCTTCGACTAAGGAAAGATATCTGAAATTTGGAATTGCATCATTTCCTACAACTCCATATCCACCTCTAATTTTCAACATATTAAGTACATTGTTTTCTTTCCAAAAATCTTCTTTGGTTACTACCCATCCTAAATTAAATGATGGAAATACCCCAAATTTATTATTGGCTCCAAAACGACTTGAACCATCACGACGAATAATCCCTGTAAACAAATACTTTTCTTTATAATCATAATTGACACGTGAGAACAAAGAAGTCAATTTATGTTCTGTCAAATCGAAAGTATAACTACTTCTGTCTGATTGTGGTATATCAAAATTGAAAGAGGCATCACGATAATCTGTAATCGGCAATCCAAACATGGTAGAACCCGATCCTCCTCCGATATTGTCCACATAAGAACCTTGACCCAACAATACCGTTAAATTATGGTTACCGAATTGATTTGTATAGGTTAGTATGTTTTCAATATTCCAAGCAAAACTTTTGTTATCATTTTTACTGTAACTATTTTTAAGCACATTTGAAGTGGCACTTAAATAAAAAACAGGAGTAAAACCTTGTCCACCCCAAGAAGATAATTTTCCTCCAAGAGTTGATCTCACTTTAATATGTTTCGTTATTGCAGCTTCCAAATACGCATTTCCAACAATATCATCAGACAAACCATAACCGCCTAATCTAGTTTTGGCATAAGCCAAAGGATTGCTCATCTCTTGACCAACTAAACTTGAAATTCCATAAGGATTCCCATTAGCATCTCTAATTACAGGATTTGTGCTATATGGAGCACCATTCGCTTTAACAGGATCTGTTTCAATAACTGGAGTGGTTGGATCCAGATTGATTGCAGAACTTAATGGCCCTCCAAATTCACTATTTGTATTCCCAATTCCAACTGTTTTTTGTCTCGAAAATCCGAAAGTCTGTCCGAAAGTAAATACTTTAGATATTTTATGAGTCGAGTTTAAACGGAAATTCTTTTTGGTATAGTTCGAAATTTCCGTGGAAACAATTCCTTCTTGATCTTGAAGTCCAAAAGAGGCATAAAAATTAGAAACATCACTTCCTCCACTGATACTTACTTCATGTGAATAACGAAAAGCATTTGTATTGAAAATAGCTTTTTGCCAATCCGTTCCAACACCTAAAGCAGATAAATTAGGAAATATAGCAGGTCCTCCGGCAGCAGTCGATTTTTCATTTAATAAAGCACCATATTGAGTAGCATTTAGCAAATGTAAAGTCTTTTCTGGCGATGATATCCCTGCAAATCCGTTATAGTTTACAGTGATTTTGCCAGATTTTCCTTTTTTGGTTGTAACCAAAATAACCCCTGTTGCAGCACGTGTTCCGTAGATTGCAGCAGAAGCAGCATCTTTCAGTACCTCTATCGATTCAATATCAGATTGGTTAAGAAATCCTATTCCACCTGCATCAACTACAACACCATCAACAACCCAAAGAGGATCATTTCCACCTTCACCAAAAGTAGTCACCCCTCTAATTCGAATTGTAGATGACGAACCTGGTTGACCAGAACTTGCAGCAATAGTAACTCCTGAAACCCTACCCTGTAAAGCTTGCTCAATGCGCCCATTAGGAACTTTCTCAAGATCTTTAGCTTTAACACTGGATATTGCACCAGTAACAACACTTTTCTTTTGAGTGCCATATCCTACAACAACAACTTCCTGTAAGGATTCTGATGAAGGATTAAGTTTAACATCAATTTTATTTCTTCCGTTAATAGGTTCCTGAACGGAAGTATACCCTAAATAACTAAATACTAAAGTCCCTTTTGAAGTGGCCTTTATTTGATAATTTCCATCAAAATCCGTAGCCGTAGCTTTGGAAGTTCCTTTAATTAAAATGGATACTCCTGGGATGGGAAGTCCGTTTTCGTCATAAACTTTTCCGCTTACATTAACATCTTGTGCTTGTGCGTAAACTGAGAATAGAATAGATAAAAAACAAAAAATAAGCAATTTTGTAAATTTCATATTTCTAAAAATTTTGGTTAATTAATTAGTAATTTCCAGCAATATTATATTTATTTTTTCTATATTCTCATTTATCTTTCCTTACAAAAACACATCAAAGTGATTTTTATTACTTTACAAAAACACATCAAAATTTACATAAGTATCTAATTATAAATTATTTAAATTTAATTTTATAGTGTTATACAAATGTTAATTTAAAAAAAAACCACTACATTTATAGAATATATAAATACTTTCATTTTTTCATCAAAATCTGACTAAAACAAGCACTTCGTCTTATTGTTCAGGAGTAGAAACCGAAGTCATTTTAAATAATAATCAATTCATTACATTTAGAATTTAATCATGAGATTTACAAAATTCCATCTTCTAATTTTATTAATAACAACAACACTCTGTAGTCAGGTCAAAAACATAGGACTACCAGATATTAGAAATTATAAAAGATCCGACTATAAAGGAGGTACTCAAAATTGGGACATTGACCAAGATAAAAACGGCAATTTATATTTTGCTAATAATAGCGGTCTTTTTCAATTTGATGGCTCATCGTGGAGGAAATATAATATCCCAAACTCTGCAGCTGTACGATGTGTAAAAATTGATAATTCCGGAAAAATTTTCGTGGGAGGTTACAGTGAATTTGGCTATTTTAAATCTAATTCAAAAGGGAAATTAGTTTATTTTTCTTTGTCTAAAATGATAAACAAGTCCAATTTCAAACTGATGGATTTTATCTGGAAAATACACATTCATAATGACGAAGTTATTTTTCAATCATTTGAAAGAACGTACATCTTTAAAAACAAAAAGATTAAAATCCTCAAGGCCCCTAAAAGATTCCAATTCTCATTTCAAGTAAAAGACCACCTTTATATACAAGATATTTCAATGGGAATATTGGAGTACAAAAACGGAAAACTATTCCAACTAAAAAATTCCACCATTTTAAATAACACAGAAATCTGGGGTATTTTTAGTTTACCAGAAAATAAGTTATTAATTGCCACTTTAAATAAAGGTCTTTATATATATGACCATGAAAAAATGATTCCTTGGAATACCGAAGCGAATGTTTTCATTAGAAAGAATAGTTCACTTGGTGGTGTAGCAATAAAAGATAAATTCATTGTACTCAATTCCGTTTTAGAGGGAATAATTGTATGTGATTTAAATGGAAAAATTATTCAACATATCAACCGCACAAAAGGGTTGCAAAACAATACTGTTCTCACCTCTTTTGTTGACAGCAAAAACAATCTATGGCTAGGCCTTGATAACGGAATCTCTTTTGTGAATGAAAACTCTCCTTTTACTTATTTTGGATTTAGTTATAATCTAAGTACTGTTTATGGTACGGCATTGCATAAAGGGAATCTTTACGTAGCTACTAATCAAGGTGTTTTTTATCATTCTTGGAATAATTCAACCAAAGAAGATACTTTTAAACTAGTAGAAGAAACTACCGGACAAGCATGGAACATACAAGTGATTGACGACCAATTATTTTGTTCACACAACACAGGAGCGCTATTGATAGCGGGAGCAAAAACTATAAAGATATTGGACAACATAGGCTATTGGAAATTTATGCAAATTCCCAATCATCCAAATTATTTAATTGGCTCCAATTATAATGGCTTTTCAATATTTGAAAAAACACTAAATGGCTGGCAATTTAAAAATAGAATTGAAGGCTTTTCTAAGTCATCTGGATCATTTGAAATGGAAGGAAAAAACATTTGGATAAAAAAAGACAACTTAGCCTATAGAATGACATTAAGTAACGACCTGAAAAGGTTTGAATCTATAAAAACATATCAAGATTTGTCGGAAACCGTAAAAGGAATTGGAAATATACAACAGTTGGAGAATAAGGTCTATTTTCAAACAAACAATCACTTTTATAACTATTCCTACGAACAAAATTTATTTTTTGAAGATAAAAAAATGAGTGATTTATTTGCTAATCTTCCAAAAATAAACACTTTAACTCAAGATAAATATGGAAATATTTGGTATGTTTTTGATGAATCATTAGGCGTCTTAATGAAAACCAAAACGGGTAATTACAAAAATATTGTATCTCCCTTTTCAAAACTTACCGGTAATATAGTATATAATAATCTATCCATAAATACGACTGGCCCTAATGATACATTCATTGGTTTAACAGATGGATTAGCGCACTATGATTCCCAATTACTCAACGATTACGATGCTAAACCTAAAGCCTACATAAGATGCTTTTCGTTTCCTGCAGATACCATTATTTTAGGAAATGGCCAAAAAGCATTGGATAATTATAAAATTCCATATGTTTTTAATCATGTAAAATTCACTTTTTCATCTCCTTCGTATGAAAATCTTGAGAATCTTGAATTTTCTTATCAGCTGGAGGGTTTTGATAACCAATGGAGTAATTGGTCTACAAATGTCATTAAAGAATACACCAATCTAAGAGAAGGCGATTACACTATGAAGTTAAAAGCTAGAACTAATTATGGTAAACAATCGGAACAAACCATATTAAATTTCTGCATTTCTCCTCCTTGGTACAGGCATTTTTTAGCGTATTTATTTTATATTTCACTTGTTATAGCTTCTGTATATTTTATTAGAAAACGAATAAAAACCAAAATACGAAAAAACAAATACTATGAAACTATTGAACAAAGAAGGCTCTATTTGGAAAAAGAATCAAAAATCAGACAAGAACAATACGAGCTGGAAAAAGAAATTGAAAAATTAAAAAATGATAAACTTCAAATTAAAATTTTAGCAAAAGACAAAGAACTAGTAAACAATTCTTTACAAGTTGTAAAGAAAAATAAAATCCTGAATGGAATTATCCATAAACTAAAAGACATCAATGTAGAATCCTTTGATGAGTCTACCAAGTTCCAATTTACAAAACTGAACAGAAGTATTACGAAGGAAGTAAATGCGGACAAAAGCTGGAAAGATTTAGAAAAACACATTAAGAATGTCCATTTTGATTTTCTAAAAAGATTGAAAGAAAAATATCCAACAATTTCTCCACGAGAATTAGATTTATCAACCTATTTATTGATGAACATGTCAACAAAAGAAATTGCCGAAATCATGAATATTTCAAACGGAGGTGTTGAATTAGCACGCTACCGATTAAGAAAAAAATTAGAACTTAATAAAAAAGAAAACCTCATTGGATTTTTAATGAGTATTTAAATTAAACCAAAAAAGCCATCATAAATTAAAATGATGGCTTTTAAAAAATGAAATTCTTATTACAAGAAATCTAAAGTCCGCTCTAAAGCCATTCCTCTGGAACCTTTTATTAGAATAGTACTATTTTCAATTTTAGTTTCTTTTAAATGACTTGCAAAAGCCTCAAATGACTCATAAAAACGAAAATTGTTTTCATCAATTCTATTGTCATAAAATGCTTTACCAATAAAGTAACTGGTTACATTTTTTTCATTCAAAAGCATTGCTACAATTGCTTTATGCTCTTGTTGACTTTCCTGCCCCAACTCAAACATATCACCTAATATCATAATCTTATTTGGATTGTCCAATTGTATGAAATTGGCAATAGCAACACTCATACTGCTAGGATTAGCGTTATAGGCATCCAGAACAATTTGATTAGTTCCTTTGGTTAATAGCTGTGATCTATTGTTCTCAGGAATATAACTTTCTAAAGCCTCTTTAATCGCATTATCCTCAACTTCAAAATATTTCCCTATAGCAAGTGCCGCATTAATATTATTAGCGTTGTACAATCCAATTAAATGAGATGCAATTGTACCATTGGAATAATTTATTTCTACAAATGGATTCGCTTTTACACCCGTTATATTCACATTAGCATTTTCTTTATTAATGCCAAAAGAAAATGATTTCAATATTTTTGCTTTTTCAACTTGAATTGGATCTTCTAAATTTATAAAAGCTAGTTTATCGTTCTCAAAAAGATAGTGATACATCTCACTTTTCCCTTCAATAACACCTGCTACCCCACCAAAACCTTCTAAATGAGCTTTACCAAAATTAGTTATATAACCATAATCCGGTTTGGCTAATTCACAAAGAAATTGAATTTCTTTTTTATGATTTGCTCCCATTTCTACAATTCCAATTTCAGTTTCTGAATTAAAAGAAAGTAAAGTCAACGGCACTCCAATATGATTATTCAAATTACCAATTGTTGCCTTGGTATTGTATTTTTTTGAAAGAACAACATTAATAAGCTCTTTTGTTGTTGTCTTTCCATTACTACCTGTAAGAGCAATTATAGGTAATTTTAAATAAGTTCTATGAAACTTAGCTAATTCTTGCAGTGCCATTAAACTGTCTTCAACTAAAATAGTTCTTTGGTCAATAAAGTATTCGCTATTATCAATAATAACATAAGATGCGCCTTTTTCTAATGCCTCCGCAGCAAATGTATTAGCATCAAAACGATCTCCTTTTATAGCGACAAATAATGAGTTTGGCTCAATTTTACGTGTATCAATTGAAACCGATTTACATTTTAAAAATAAACTATGAATGTAATTAATATCCATTTAAAAACGATTTAAAAAAATAAAAGCCCTAATCAAAGGGCTTTTATTACTATTATATATAAAAATTAATTTCTTGCTGATTTTTTCTTATCTGCTTTAGGCCCAACTCTTGACATCGCACATCTAAATCCAATATAATCAGTTGCCATATCTTGTGGAAAATATCTTCTTTGAGCTGGATCTAACCAATACGCTCTGTCTCTCCAAGACCCTCCTTTATAAACTCTTACATCATCATTTATTAAAGTGGTTCTTTTACTGGAAACGTCATATTTTCTAACCATTTTCCCTAAACTGTCAGTCGTGACATTGTGTTTAGGAGAATTGTACATGATTTTTTCTTCTTTTTGTTTTTCGTTATCCGATTCAGAAGATCCAAAATTATAATATCTGGTGGACTGCTTATCACCATCTCTATAATTGATATTATCACTTTTATCAAAATTTGTTCTTAAATAGGTTTCATTTTCATCAACTGGAACTTGAGCAATTTGACCAGGAAAACTAGTTGCAACTTTTTTACCGTTGCTTAAAGTTTTATACTCCATGTTTTCTTTAGTTACAATTTCTACTTTACCATCAGCTCCAATTTTATTTTTAGTGTATTGATTTCCTCTAAAATAGTTAAAGTCATTCGATTCATTATCAATAATTGGTCTATAAACATCTTGTACCCATTCGGCAACATTTCCTGCCATATCATACAAACCAAAATCATTAGCTGGATAACTTTTTACTGCGTTAGTAATATCAGCACCATCATCAGACCATCCTGCTATTCCACCATAATCACCATTACCTTGTTTGAAATTGGCCAATTGATCTCCTTTACTTTGTCTTTTTCCAGAACGGGTATAACTACCAGACCAAGGATATTTCTTTTGACCTTTGTAAATATTGTATTCTCTTTGTCCAACATCGGCTGCTGCTGCATATTCCCATTCTGCCTCAGTAGGAAGTCTGTATTCTGGCAGTATAATTCCAGAAGAACGTTGTGCATATATATTTTTTTCTTCAATAACCTTACCGTCTTTCCCCGCTTTTGGTGCTTTTCTAGCGCCTTTTCTTCCTTTTAAAACAATTTCTTCATTACCTCCATAAGTCAATGTAGGACTATTCAAATAGGTTTCAGTACTAAAAGAACTTTCTGCACTTACATCATTAGTTTTTGCATTTTTCTTAAGGTATCCGTTTTTTTCTAAAATCGCTTCATTCACACGATCCGTTCTCCATTTACTAAACTCAACTGCTTGAATCCAATTAACACCTACAACAGGATAATTTGCATAAGAAGGATGTCTTAAATAATTATTGGTCATTGTTTCATTATAACCCAATCTATTTCTCCAAACTAAGGTATCTGGTGAAGCACCTTCATATATATTTTTGTAATTTTCTTCAGTTGGAGGAAATACTTTTTTCAACCAATCTAAATATTCCAAATACATAAAGTTTGTAACTTCAGTTTCATCCATATAAAAAGACTGTACATGTTGTTGTGTAGGAGTATTATTCCAATCATGCATAACATCATCTTCAACTTTTCCCATTGTAAATGTACCACCTTCAACAAAAACCAAACCTGGTCCTGCTTCTTGCTTTTTACTGCTAGAACCTTTTTTACTGTCTACATTCCAACCTGTAGCTCTTGATGCATTTTTTGAGCTGGATTTTTTACTGCAACTCGCCAAACCTACTATCAAAATCATTGATATCATCAATCGCAAGGTCATAATTTTGTTTACTTTCATACTCTTTAGTCGGTAATAATTTAGGTGCCGCAATATAATAATTAACCATTAACTGACAACATCCTTTTTTAATAAATTTAATTCTCTAAATTTTATCAGAAAATCATACAATAGAAACGCAAATTTATAATATTTATTATTTACAATAACACTAAATGATTTATTTTTACTCATTAATAACAATTCACTTTATATCACGTTTAAAAAACAATGAAAAAAATAATTCTGGTTTATTTATCCCTAATTTCTTTCGTTTCTTTTGCACAAATTAAAGGTGATGTAACCATCGAATGGTTAGAAAAAAAGGAAATGTTTTTTGGAGATTTCAAAGTTGCTGTCCCTCAATTTAGTGGGAATAGTTATTATTTCGATTTTTCAAAAAAAGCAATAATTTACACCCTTAAAATATCAGAATCCGCTTCATTTGATGAAAACGACCTCCAAATTACAAATATAGTATACGAATCAATTCCAACTCCTCAGCTTGGCGAATTGGCTTTGGAAAACATTCCAAAAACGCCGAATCCTTCACTAAAAAACACTAATTCAAGAGATATCAAACAAGCCTTTCTCTCCTTATCTCCTATTGTAAAAGATGACTTTGGATACAAACGAATTAAATCATTTTCTTATAGTATTAAAAGCAGTTCTTCCAGAGTTTTACAATCCAATAAAAGCACTAGCGCTATTTCTAATTCCATTTTAGCCTCTGGAGATTGGTATCAATTTTACGTAGAGAAATCTGGTGTTTATAAAATTTCTAAAAGCTTTTTGCAACAATTAGGACTCGACGTAAACAGTATTGACCCAAAAAAAATAAAAATTTACGGCAATGGAGGTAAAATGTTGCCTTTATCAAACAGTGCTTATTACCCATCCGATTTAACCGAAAATCCTATTCAAATTATTGGCGAAAGCGATGGTGTTTTCAATAACGAGGATTATATTTTATTTTATGCCGAAGGATTAGACACTTGGAATGAAGAAAGTCAAACCTTCAACAACTTGTACGATACAAAATCCTATTATTACGTAACAATTCAAGGTGACGATGGAAAAAGAATTCCTGAAATGCCCCAACCTACAGGAAACAGCTCATTCACATTAGACACATTTGATGATCATCAATACCATGAACTAGATCTTGTAAATATTGTACATCTTGGACGTCAATGGTTCGGCGAATCGTTTGACATCAATCAGGAACAGGAATTTGAATTTAATTTTCCAAACTACGATTCGACAACGCCAATAAAAATTATGGCAACAACTGCTTCTGCTGCTTTTACTCCTACCTCATTCAAAGTAGCAGCAAATGGTCAAGAAATAGGAACCATATCATTTGCATCTTTAAATACCAATTCAGATACCGAATTTAATTTAGGATTTTTACCAAAAAACAGTACTTTTAATGGTTCCGAAAATGTAAAAATAAAGCTAACCTATAATAACAATAGTGTGCCTGGTTCAAAAGGATATTTAGATAACATTCGGCTTATCGCCAAAAGAAAACTTCAAGGTTATGGAAAACAATTTACTTTTCAATACGACTTATCTAATTCAAGCCTTGGCGTAGTCAGTTATTCCATTGCTAATGCAACTGGCATTTCTCAAATTTGGGACGTAACTGATTTATTCAATGTAACCAAAATTGAAAATTCAAATCAAAGTTCCTTTACATTCAAAGCTAATTTGGGTGAACTAAGAAAATACATCGCAATTGATGCTTCAGACTATTATACTCCTTTAAAAGACAGTAAAATAAAAATTAACAATCAAAACTTAAAAGGGACACTTTTTAAAAACAACCAAGGCCAGTTTCAAGATATTGATTATGTAATTATAACTCCAAATTCCCTAACGACACAAGCTGAAAAATTAGCTAATTTCCACCGTACCAATTCTAATTTAAATGTAAAAGTAATCACCCTTGAATCCATTTACAAAGAATTTTCATCAGGAAAACAGGATATCTCTGCTATTAGAAATTGTGTGAAATATATTTATGAAAACGCATCGACAGCTGATAAAAGAATAAAATACGTAAACCTTTTTGGCGATGCTTCCTATGATTTCAAAAACCGAATTACAAACAACACCAATGTAGTTCCTATTTACCATTCCTTAAGCAGTAATACTTCGGGGGAAACTTCCTTTGCTTCCGATGATTTTTTTGGATTGATGGATGCTAATGAAGGAAATATAGTTTCCTATTTTGGAGGAATTGATATTGCAGTTGGAAGAATGCTTGTAAATGATGCCACACAAGCTGATGAAATGGTAAATAAAGTTATAGAATACTATGATTTAAAATCATACGGAAGCTGGAGAAATAATTTTGTTTTAATTTCAGACGATGCCGATAAATCTTCGGATGCAAGTCTTCAAACCCGTCAAAACAACTTAGCAGATATCATTGCTACCGAAAAACCATTTTTGAATGTCAATAAAATAATATTGGATTCCTATGTTCAAGAAGCTTCCGCAGGAGGTTTTAGATACCCAAAAGCGAGAACTGATCTTTTTAATGCTTTCGAAAAAGGAGCATTAGTATTTAATTATTTAGGACATGGCGGAGAAGATGGTTTATCAAGCGAACGCATTTGGGAAAAATCAGACGGCCAAAATTTAAGCAACCAATACAAATATCCCTTATTTATAACCATCACTTGTGAATTTTCCCGTTTTGACAATCCTTCCAGACCAACTGCAGGCGAATATACCTACTGGAATCCTAAAGGTGGAGCCATTGCAATGATTACAACCATACGTGCAATAGGTCAATATAACGCGGAAAATTTCAATGATATTCTTTCTGAAAATTTATTGTCATTTGGCTCTAACCAATATACTTCCATTGCTGAAACATTGCGACTTTCCAAAAACAGCAACCCAAATTCAGCAACTAATGTAGTTTTTTATATTGGCGATCCCGCATTAATGCTTGCTATACCAAAACCTAAAATAAGTCTTACTAAAGTAAATGATGTTTCCATTTCACAACCCGTTGATGATTTCAAATCATTAGCCAAAATTAAATTGACTGGAGAAATTACGGACGAAAACAACAATTTATTATCGAACTACAATGGGGAAGTCTCCACAACCATTTTTGACAAAATTATTCCAAGAACAACACTTAATAATGATGGAAATAGCGCCCCTATTAATTTCAATGTTTTGGGCGAAACTATTTTTAGAGGCAATGCATCCGTTACCAATGGTAAATTTGAGTTTAGCTTTGTTGTCCCAAGAGACATTAGAATCCCGCTAGCAAATGGAAGAATCAGTTTTTATGCTAAAAAAAATCAAATATTAGAAAACCAAACTGGTTATAACACTAGCATAAAAGTAGGTGGAATTAACGAAAATGCCGTTGCGGACAATATTAGTCCAAGAGTTAAGTTATATATGAATGACGAAACTTTTGTTTCGGGAGGCACAACTAATGAATCGCCTTTCCTACTTGCTTTTCTTGAAGATGAAAATGGTATAAACACAGCCAGTGGAATTGGTCATGACATTGTTGCAATATTAGATGGCGATGTGAATAATCCTTACATTTTAAATGATTATTATCAAACAAAATTAGATGATTACACTAGTGGAACACTTCGGTTTCCGCTACGTAATTTATCAGTCGGCTTGCATACTATAACTTTCAAAGCATGGGATGTGTATAATAACCCCATAATTACTGAGATTCAGTTTGTAGTAGTTGGTGATGAAACTATAACATTGACTCATGTCTTGAATTATCCAAACCCATTTGTTAATTACACTGAATTTTGGTTTACGCATAACAGACCTTATGAAGCGTTAGACGTCCAGGTTCAAGTTATGACGATAACAGGAAAGGTGGTTTGGAGCAAAAACCAAGTTGTTTTAACCGAAGGTTTTTTATCAAAAGAAATCACTTGGGATGGGAAAGATGATTTTGGCAGCAAAATTGGGAAAGGAGTTTATATTTACAAACTCACAGTGAAATCGAACTTGACAAATAAAAAGGTTGAAAAGTTTGAAAAACTTGTAATACTTTAATAAAACACTATATTTGTTTAACCTATATTCTTACAATAATGAAAAAAATTACGTCGGTCTTTATCTGTTTATTTATAGTTTCATTAGCTAAAGCGCAAGATAGAGTCATAACAACAGCAGTTCCATTTTTATTAGTATCTGCCGATGCAAGAGCAGCAGGTATGGCTGATATAGGTGTCGCATCATCTTCTGATGCATTCTCACAACAATGGAATCCCGCAAAATATGCTTTTGCAACAGACAAACAAGGCTTTTCGGTCAGCTATACTCCTTATCTTACTTCTTTAGTAAATGACATTTCACTGGGGCAATTAACTTATTATAACAAAGTTAACGAACGAAGTGCTTTTGCGGGAAGTTTACGGTATTTTGGCTTAGGTAACATCGAACTTCGCGAAACTGGCAATGCAGATGAAATACCAAGAATAGTCTCTCCAAATGAATTTGCTCTTGACGGGTCATACTCTTTAAAATTAAGCGAAAAGTTTTCTATGGCGGTTGCTGGGCGATATATTCATTCTAGTTTAAAAGTGGCAGATGAGAATACTGATGCTTCCCCAGCGAGTTCATTTGCTGTTGATATTGCCGGTTTCTATCAATCAGAAGAAATAGCCTACACCGACTTCAACGGAAGATGGAGGGCTGGATTTAATATTCAAAATTTAGGCCCAAAAATAAGCTATGACAATACTGAATTCAGCACTAATTTTCTACCCGCAAATTTAAAAATAGGAACTGGTTTTGATTTCATATTAGACGATTATAATAAAGTAGCTTTAAATCTAGAATTCAATAAATTATTAGTACCCACTCCACAAAACCCAGATTTAAATGGAGACGGAACAGTTACCAGCGAAGAAAGAGCTCAAAACCAACAAGATTATCGTTCTATTAGCTGGGTATCCGGCGTATTTAAATCATTTGGTGATGCTCCAGATGGATTTAAAGAAGAATTAAAAGAATTCACCTATGCAGCAGGTGCTGAATATTTATACCAAGATTCATTTGCCATGCGAATGGGATATTTTCACGAAAGTCCTTTAAAAGGAGCGAGACAATTTTTCTCTCTTGGAGCAGGATTTAAATATACAATTGTAAAAGTGGATGTCTCTTATTTGTTCTCTGCATCGAAAGTAAAAAACCCTTTGGAAAACACACTTAGATTTTCACTTACTTTCAATTTTGGCGACAAGTATGATGAATATTAAATAAAGTAAATTTTAAACATAACAACAAATCCAAATTTCATATCGGTGAAATTTGGATTTTTTTTCCTGTAAAACGAATGAAAGAAATTACCATTACTACACAATTCAATGTCTTTGATTCCGTTGAAGACTTACCAAATGACATAATAAGTTTAATGGAACAAGCAATAGCTGTTAGAAAGAAAGCATACGCTCCTTATTCTAAATTCAGAGTCGGCACCGCTATTCTTTTAGACAATGGAAAAATTGTACTCGGTTCAAATCAAGAAAATGCAGCATATCCTTCTGGTCTTTGTGCAGAACGTGTAGCAATTTTTCAAGCAGGAGCAATTTATCCTGATGCAAAAATTTTAAAAATGGCCATAACAGCTGCTTCAGACACAAATAAAACGACTGTCCCCATTCCCCCTTGTGGCTCTTGTAGGCAATCAATCGCAGAATATGAAATAAAACAAGATACCCCTATAGAAATCTATTTCATGGGAGAAATAGGAGCTATTTACAAATCTGCATCCCTAAAAAACTTGCTCCCATTCCTGTTTGACAAAAAGTTCTTGTAAAAAAACCAAAAACTAGCGTATAAATTTTACTTCTTAGCTGGAATGTCTTATTTTTGCGATTCGCAAATTTGTGGGAGGAAACTATTTTGCGTTATGGTACCAATTGATAATACAATAACACTTTAGCAAAAGAATTAATTCAGATGAAAGAAGTTACAAAAGAAGTTTATTTAAAGTGGTATGAAGACATGCTGCTTTGGAGAAAGTTTGAGGACAAACTTGCAGCATTATACATACAACAAAAAGTTAGAGGATTTCTACACTTATATAATGGTCAAGAAGCCGTTCTGGCAGGTGCATTGCACGCCATGGACTTGACAAAAGATAAAATGATTACCGCTTATCGAAATCACGTTCAACCAATAGGAATGGGTGTTGATCCAAGACGAGTAATGGCTGAACTAATGGGGAAAGTTACAGGAACATCTAAAGGAATGGGTGGTTCTATGCACATTTTCTCAAAAGAACACCGTTTTTATGGTGGTCACGGAATTGTAGGAGGACAAATACCTGTAGGTGCCGGATTGGCATTTGGAGATAAATACAATGGTACTGGCGGTGTTACTATGACCTATTTTGGTGATGGAGCTGCTCGTCAAGGTTCTTTGCACGAAGCATTCAATATGGCTATGCTATGGAAACTTCCGGTAGTATTTATCGTTGAAAACAATGGTTACGCTATGGGAACTTCTGTAGAAAGAACTGCAAATCATACTGATATCTGGAAACTAGGTTTAGGATACGAAATGCCTTGTGGACCAGTTGACGGAATGAATCCTGTAAAAGTGGCTGAGGCTATGACTGAGGCTATTGATAGAGCACGTCGTGGTGACGGACCGACTTTTCTTGAAATGAAAACATACCGTTACAGAGGACACTCTATGTCTGATGCACAATTATACCGTTCAAAAGAAGAAGTTGAAGAATACAAAAAAATAGATCCAATTACACAAGTTTTAGATGTAATTAAAGATCAAAAATACGCTACTGAGGAAGAAATCGAAGCAATTGATCAAAGGGTAAAAAGTTTAGTGGAAGAATGCGTAAAATTCGCAGAAGAATCTCCTTATCCTGAAATCCAACAATTATACGACGTAGTATACGACCAAGAAAACTATCCATTTTTACCTCATAAACTATAAAATCAATTATGGCAACAATAATAACTATGCCTCGTTTGAGCGATACGATGACGGAAGGAACGGTAGCGGCTTGGCTAAAAAAAGTAGGTGACAAAATCAGCGAAGGGGACATCCTTGCAGAAATTGAAACCGATAAAGCAACAATGGAATTTGAGTCTTTCAACGAAGGAACTCTTTTATACATTGGCATTCCAGAAGGAGAAACTGCACCCATAGACTCTCTATTAGCAATCATAGGAAATGAAGGCGAAGATGTTTCAGCTTTAATAACTGGAAAAGCAGCTCCTGCAACTGAAGAAGCTAAACCTGTTGCCGAAACAGCAACTGCTCCAGAAGCTAAAAAAGAAGAGACCACTGCAGCACCTGCAACTCCAGCTTCTTTACCACAAGGAGTAATCGTAGTTACTATGCCTCGATTGAGCGATACCATGACCGAAGGTACCGTTGCTACTTGGTTGAAAAAAGTAGGTGATAAAATTACCGAAGGTGATATTCTTGCTGAAATCGAAACCGATAAAGCAACAATGGAATTTGAATCTTTCAACGAAGGAACGCTATTATTCATAGGAATTCAAGAAGGAAATACGGCACCCGTTGACAGTCTTTTAGCCATCATTGGACCTGAAGGAACTGACATTGGCGGTATTGCTGAAAATTATAAAACTGGAGGAGCTCCACAGGCTGCTGCAACTGAAGAAGCAAAAGCAGCACCGGCTGAAAAAGCAGCTGAACCAATTGCACAAGAAGCATCAACGGACGGACAACGAATTTTAGCATCACCGCTAGCAAAGAAAATTGCTACTGACAAAGGAATTCAATTGACTCAAGTGAAAGGTTCAGGTGAAAACGGACGTATTGTAAAAAGTGATATCGAAAACTTCAAACCACAAACTACTGCTACGCCGGTTGCTGCAACAGCCAAAACAGAAACTGTTGCTGCTCCAAAACCTTTTGTTCCAGCAGGAGAAGTTTTTACGGAAGAAATCAAGAATTCGCAAATGCGAAAAATCATTGCGAAACGTTTAGCAGAATCTTTATTTACAGCGCCACATTACAACTTAGTAATCGAGGTAACTATGGATGAGGCAATGAAATCAAGAGTGATCATCAATAGCGTTCCAGATACAAAAGTATCTTTTAACGATATGGTGATAAAAGCGTGTGCATTAGCATTGAAAAAACATCCAAAAATAAATTCACAGTGGAAAGAAGATGTCATCATCATTAACCATCACGTGAATATTGGCGTTGCTGTTGCTGTTGAAGACGGACTAGTAGTTCCTGTATTACGATTTACAGATACTATGAGTTTATCTCAAATTGGTGGAAACGTAAGAGATCTTGCAGGAAGAGCTAAAAACAAAAAACTATTACCTACAGAAATGGAAGGAAGTACTTTTACCGTTTCTAATCTTGGAATGTTTGGTATTACTGAATTCAATTCTATCATCAACCAACCGAATTCTGCAATCCTTTCAGTAGGAGCTATTGTAGAAAAACCAGTTGTGAAAAATGGCCAAATTGTAGTGGGAAATACAATGATGTTATCTTTGGCTTGCGATCACAGAACAATTGATGGCGCGACTGGAGCACAATTTTTACAAACATTGAAACAATTTATAGAAAATCCAGTTACGATGCTTGCGTAATAACTTGGTCTTTAAAATACAAATCCCGTCTTGTTATAAACTTGACGGGATTTTTTTTATTTATTCTTAGCTTCAATCCAAAGCGACATGTATTTTGTGCTTTTTAAAGTATGATGTTGCAACATCGCTCCCATAAAGTTAGTCAAACGATGTTTTTGTAAATCCGTTTGTAGCATCTCAACTTTTTTTGCAAAATCATCCTCGAATAATTCTTTCAAATACCGCTGATTGATAATTGCGACTCCATTTTGTTGGGCTTTAAGCCAAATCGTCTTGTCTTGATACAATTTTACCGCCTTATCAGCAAAATCCTTTATATCATCCGTAACACAACCATTCCAAGGCAAATCTCCGTGCATTGATTCGGCACCTATAGTTGTAGTAACACTTGGTGTTCCGCATTGCATCGCTTCCAATAATTTTCCTTTTATACCGGCACCAAAACGCAAAGGAGCCAAAACAACTCTGGCATTTTTCACAACTTCTGGAGCGTCATTCGCACGACCCATTATTAAAAAACCTTCTTTAACATTATGCAATTGCAATACTTTTTGCGAAGGATAGGCTCCATAAATATTCAAAATCGCCTCTGGTAATTGTTTTCTAATTAAAGGCCAAATCGTTTCTTTTAAGTTCTGAACCGCATTCCAATTAGGCTCATGAAGAAAATTTCCGATAAAAATAAAGTTTTTTCGTTCTTCAAATAAAGGTAATTCTTGAAGCTGAGCAATCTTGATTGGTTCCAATAAAAAAGGCAAATAATAGAACAACGCCTTATCGATTTTAAATACAGATTCCAATAATTCCATTTCAAATTCAGAAATCATCAAAGACAGATCACAACGTAAAATACTGGCAATTTCTCGTTTAGCAATATCTTCAAGAAACAAATCAGTCACGCTAAATAACCGATTTTCCTTAAATGCTTTTTGTCGTGCTAAGCGTAAACAGTGTAAATCTTCAGTATCTAACAATCGTAATGCATTAGGACAATTTTCGGCAACACGCCACCCAAATTGTTCTTCCATCATAAAACGGTCAAACAAAACTACAGTTGGATTCAGTTCTTTTACAAAAATATCAAAACTAGAATTATTTAACTCAATTGATTTTTTATCAACTTCATGTTGTTCTAAATCAACCATGAAATCACTATCCTGTGCAGGACTTGCAAACGTAATGCTAAAACCTTGCTCTTTGAAAAGTGAAATCAATTGCATCATCCTTCCTCCAGCTGCCGATGAATTGGGCTCTGGCCAAACAAAACCAATAATTAAAAGTTTTTGAACTTGATTCATATTTACATAAAGTTATACTTGCAAAATAATGCTATTTTGATGGCAATCCCATCATTTCGAAGAAAAAATCAGTAAGAAAACACTAATTTTGCCCTAAATAAATTCCAATAAAATGTTAGGATTAAAATTAGCCACAGACCCACGTTGGGTAAATATTGTCGAATCAAATATCGAAGAAATTTTGACTGATCACGCTTGGTGTGAACAAAAAGCAGCCTCAAATGCGATAAGTTTAGTCACTTACAATTCTGAATTAGAAGAATTAGTAACCGAAATGCTGATTATTGCTAAAGAAGAATTAGACCACCTCCAATTAGTTCATAATTTAATAAAAAGTAAAGGTTTAACTTTAGGACGAGAGCGTAAAGACCATTATGTAAATGAACTTTTCAAATTCATGAAAAAAGATGGTAGCCGAAAAGATGCTTTATGCGATCGATTGCTATTTTCTGCCATGATTGAAGCCAGAAGTTGTGAACGCTTTAAAGTCCTATCCGAAAACATAAAAGACCCAGAATTAGCTATTTTTTATCGTGATCTTATGATTTCGGAAGCTGGACATTACACCACTTTCTTAGGATTTGCACGAAAATATGCTGATAATATTGACGTAGACAAACGATGGGCAGCATGGATTGAATTTGAAACTTCCATCATTACTAATTATGGTAAAAATGAAACCATTCATGGTTAATAAACTATAAAAATTTAACTAATTTTACAATAAACAAAAAGAGGATATCCAATTGAACATCCTCTTTTTGTTATAATCCGATTAAATTTTATTTAATAATCATAAACTCTGAACGTCTGTTTAAGGCATGCTCATCATCAGTACAATTATCTCCACAAGCTACTTTTGGTTCCGATTCACCAAAGCCTTTTCCTGATATTTTATCAGCACTAATTCCTTTTGAAACGATATATTGTATAGTAGCGTTAGCTCTTCTATCCGAAAGATCTAAATTATATTCATCACTACCTCTTGAATCTGTATGAGACTTAACATAAATAACCAACTTATCATTTTGTGACATTACATAAACTAATTTATCGAGTTCCTTAGCTCCTTGTTTAGTTATATTACTTTTATTGTATTCGAAATATATAGGATTCAATATAATTTCTTTTTCAGTTACTATAACCTCAATTGGATCTATAGCAGCATCAATACTCACAGTCCCTTTTTCAATTTTAGAAACCGGAAATGATTTAGTAATAAATCCATCTTTGTGAACTTCTAATAAATATGGCTTTTGGCAATCAACTTCATATGAGACTTCCCCTTTTTCATTAGATATTTTAGTATCTAAAATAGTATTATTTTCATCTAAAATAATTACTCTGGAATCAGCTAAAATAGCATTATTTTTCGAATTTTTTACTATCACTAAAATTTGTCCTTTACAAACTGGAACTGCACTATAAATATGATCAACACCAGATCGATTACTGGACAAATATCCAATATTTTTTTCCTTGTTAAATGTAAATGCAAAATCATCTTTTTCTGTATTTACAGGATTTCCAATATTATTTGGCACCCCATTTTTATTTAAGTCTACAGCAAAAACATCTAAACCTCCAAAACCTGTTAGACCATTCGAAGAAAAATACAAAACAGCATCATCCGCAATAAAAGGAAAATTTTCATCCCCAACCGTATTTATTTTATTTCCTAAATTTTCGGGTGAACCAAAGCTCCCATCAGAATTTATTGCTACTTTCCATATATCAGTTCCTCCAATTGATCCTGGCATATTTGAAGCAAAATAAAGAAATTTTCCTTCTTTGTCAATAGATGGATTTCCGGTAGAATAACTTTTACTATTAAATGGAAGTGCTATAATTCCAGTCCATTTATCATTTTCTTTAACAGCTTTATACAAACTTACCTGCCCGTATTTTATTTTTTTTTCTTTATCTTTTTCAAATAGCTTGTCTTTAAAACTTTCACTAGAAAAATAAATTGTAGTACCATCTTTTGTCATCGTCAAAGGACCTTCATGATAAACTGTGTTTAATTCTGAAATTAATCTTGGCTCTGAATAAGTCGCGTTTTCTTCTTTATAATTTGATTGATAAAGATCTAAATAGGGTTCGTTATTCCATCCATAGATTTTTCCATTTTCATTTCTTGCACTTGCAAAATAGAGCACATTATTATAAAGTACAGCTCCAAAATCAGATTTTTCAGAATTAATATTTATTTTCTCAAGTATAAATAATTTTTCTTTCTGTTCAAGTTTAGAGAGATAATTTGGGTTTTCATTGAATACCTTGGTTCTTTCATCATTTGGTAACATAACTGCAAATACTTTCATTTGAGCATCAGATTCTGCATACTTCCCATTAGATTTTAACACCTGAGCATATTTATAATATATTTCTGCATCCTGTTTAGTTTTTACAGCTTGCCTATACCATTTTTCAGCTTCAACAAAATTATACATGTTATAATAACTATCTCCAAGTTGCTTAAACACATATACATCTGCTTTCCCTTTTTCGACTAAAGCTAAATATTCTTTAACCGCTTGAACATATTCATATCTGTCAAATAACTCATCTGCATTCTTGGTATCTTTATTTTGTGCTGTAAGCGAAATTACATTGAGCACAAAAAAGAACAATACGGTATATTTTTTCATTAATTATAAATTTAATATTAGAAAAATCTTGGAGAACGTGAAACTTTTTTAGGAACAAACAAATCATATAACAATATGAATTCATGAGAAGATGGCGCAGTAACTTTTAAATCCGAAATAACATGATCGTAAGCATAACCTACTCTTAATTCCGGTGTTATTGCAAAATTAATCATTGCTCCAAAACTATCTTCTAATCTATATGTAACACCTATTTCAAACTTTTCTTGGTATAAAAAATTGGCAGAAAGATCGAGAGAAGGTTTTACATTAAATGCAGACTTCAACATAAAAGAAGGCTTAAATTTCAACTCATAATTAAGGTCAAACACATATCCTCCTGTTAAAAAATAGTGAGATACATCCGAACCGTATTCGCGCCCATTATAATCCAAATGTGCTGCCTTTAACATATTAGGTACCGACAATGATACATAATATTTATCCGTGTAATAAAAAACACCTGTTCCTAAATTTAATGCCACGTCATTTATATCTTCTCCAAAAATACCTTCAGAAGGATCTGGCAAACTAGATTGTATGTCCCTAAGTCCTACTTTATGAAAAGAGGCACCAGCTTTCAATCCAAAAGCTAATCGTTGTACATCTCCTAATTTCAAAGTATAAGAGAAATCGCCGTATACATTTTGTTCCGTAACCGGACCTATTTTATCAGAAATAAACGACAACCCTAAACCAACATTTTTACCTACGGGTGTATGTCCCGAAAAACTAAAGGTCGTTGGAGCATCTTCTATATTTACCCATTGTTTTCGGTACAAAAGACCAAAAGAAATATTTTCTTTTGATCCTGCATACGCTGGATTAATTACATTCATGTTATACATATATTGGGTATAATGTGGATCTTGTTGCGCTTTTACATCCATGTAGGTAATAAGAACCAAAAGAGACGTCAAAAATATTTTGTTCATATCTGTTTATTTTTCGATTTATTAGTTTATGAAAATTTCATAAACTATAAATTTATTAATTACTATTTTTCTCTGATTAAATAAATCCAACCTGTTTTTGTTTCTCCATTATTGAATTGTATCACATAGTAATAGGTTGCGCTTGGAAGCTCATTTCCTCTGTCGGATTGGCCTTTCCATTGATCAATATAATTAGTCTGATTGTAAACTTTAATACCATATCTATCAAATATTTCTAAGTTTTTTACATCCATTAATCTTAAATCAAAATAGTCATTTGACCCATTACCATCAGGAGAAATTCCTTTTTGGATATTACAATAAATAGATTCAATTGTAACATTATCAGTTGTTTCACAACCAGTTGCAATCGATTTTACAGTTAAACTATACTTAATAGGAAATACCTCTTGCCCTGAGGTAGATGCAATCACATCAGATACATTTAAAACATTAGAATTTGTTCCAATAAGAGCTCCAGTACTATCTTTCCATTGATAATCCACATTGCTTGAATCATACGAAGATGCAATTGGACTTGCAGTTAAAACATAATCTTTAGAATCACATTCTCCTGAAATTTGAAATTGAATTTGTGGTGGAATAGGATTAATAGTTATTTGAGAACCAGTACTGATGCAAGCAATACTATTTGTAAATCGTACACTCATTGTATATTTTCCGGGTGCTAAATTTAAAAACTCTGGATCGTCTTGATATCCATTTCCTAAACTATATTGAACATTCGCTTGTGCAGTAATCTGAATTCTACCCATAGGTTGTAAACAAGTTGGCTGTGTAATTTGTGCCAATGTTGGTGTTAACGGTAATGGAGGAAGAGGATCGATTGTTACATTTAAAGGACTTTGAACAGAACATGTATTATCAGCAATATTTCTTGCATATATGATATAATCATTTGGAGCTAATCCAGAAAATATACTTGAAGTTTGATACGTTGTTCCATTCAAACTATACTCGACACCAGATTGTGCAGCTACTACTATAGTTCCGGAGGGTACAGCACATGTTGGTTGAAGCGTACTTACCATTGTTGGTACAACTGGAGGAGTTGGTATTTGATTAATTGTTACTGGTAAGGTTGATAAATTTAGACATGTGTTGTCCGTAAGATTCCTTACATACAATGTATAATCTGCAGGTGCCAATCCTGTAAAGGTATTCGATGACTGATAAGTTATTGCATCCAAACTATATTCAACGCCAGATTGGGTTGCTATCGCTATACTTCCTGATGGAGTTGCACATGTTGGTTGAATTACACTAGTAGTTGTTGGAACTAATATTACTGGCACTACATTAATTGTTATAGCTAAGCCCGAAGAAGTAACACATGTATTGTCAGTAAGGTTTCTTACATACAATGTATAATCGGCAGGTACCAATCCTGTAAAGGTATTCGATGACTGATAAGTTATTCCATCTAAACTATATTCAACGCCAGATTGGGTTGCTATCGCTATACTCCCTGATGGGGTTCCACAAGTTGGTTGTACAACACCGGTACTTGTTGGTACAACTGGAGGAATTGGAATTGCATTAATTGTTGTTACGGAAGCCGATGGGGCTACACATGTATTGTCAGTAAGGTTTCTTACATACAATGTATAATCTGCAGGTGCCAATCCTGTAAAGGTATTCGATGACTGATAAGTTATTCCATCCAAACTATATTCAACGCCAGATTGGGTTGCTATCGCTATACTTCCTGATGGAGTTCCACAAGTTGGTTGTACAACACCGGTACTTGTTGGCACAACTGGAGGATTTGGAATTGCATTAATTGTTGTTACGGAAGCCGATGGGGTGACACATGTATTATCAGCAAGGTTTCTTACATACAATGTATAATCTGCAGGCGCCAATCCTGTAAAGGTATTCGATGACTGATAAGTTATTCCATCCAAACTATATTCAACGCCAGATTGGGTTGCTATCGTTATACTTCCTGATGGAGTTCCGCAAGTTGGTTGTACAACACTGGTACTTGTTGGTACAACTGGAGGAATTGGAATTGCATTAATTGTTGTTACGGAAGCCGATGGGGTGACACATGTATTGTCAGTAAGGTTTCTTACATACAATGTATAATCGGCAGGTACCAATCCTGTAAAGGTATTCGATGACTGATAAGTTATTCCATCCAAACTATATTCAACGCCAGATTGGGTTGCTATCGCTATACTTCCTGATGGAGTTCCGCAAGTTGGTTGTACAACACTGGTACTTGTTGGCACAACTGGAGGATTTGGAATTGCATTAATTGTTGTTACGGAAGCCGATGGGGTGACACATGTATTGTCAGTAAGGTTTCTTACATACAATGTATAATCTGCAGGTGCCAATCCTGTAAAGGTATTCGATGACTGATAAGTTATTCCATCCAAACTATATTCAACGCCAGATTGGGTTGCTATCGCTATACTTCCTGATGGAGTTCCACAAGTTGGTTGTACAACACCGGTACTTGTTGGCACAACTGGAGGATTTGGAATTGCATTAATTGTTGTTACGGAAGCCGATGGGGTGACACATGTATTGTCAGTAAGGTTTCTTACATACAATGTATAATCTGCAGGTGCCAATCCTGTAAAGGTATTCGATGACTGATAAGTTATTCCATCCAAACTATATTCAACGCCAGATTGGGTTGCTATCGTTATACTTCCTGATGGAGTTCCGCAAGTTGGTTGTACAACACTGGTACTTGTTGGTACAACTGGAGGAATTGGAATTGCATTAATTGTTGTTATGGAAGCCGATGGGGTGACACATGTATTGTCAGTAAGGTTTCTTACATACAATGTATAATCGGCAGGTACCAATCCTGTAAAGGTATTCGATGACTGATAAGTTATTCCATCCAAACTATATTCAACGCCAGATTGGGTTGCTATCGCTATACTTCCTGATGGAGTTCCACAAGTTGGTTGTACAACACTGGTACTTGTTGGTACAACTGGAGGATTTGGAATTGCATTAATTGTTGTTACGGAAGCCGATGGGGTGACACATGTATTATCAGCAAGGTTTCTTACATACAATGTATAATCTGCAGGCGCCAATCCTGTAAAGGTATTCGATGACTGATAAGTTATTCCATCCAAACTGTATTCAACGCCAGATTGGGTTGCTATCGCTATACTTCCTGACGGGGTTCCACAAGTTGGTTGTATGACACTGATATTTGTTGGTACAACCGGAGGATTTGGAATTGCATTAATTATAATAGGATCTACTGAAGAAAGAACACAAGAATTATCTAATTTATTTCTTACATATATTGTATAATTTCCCTGGGTCAATCCCGAAAACTCATTAGAATTTTGATAAGTTACACCATCTATACTATATTCTACACCCGGCTGTGCCGCAATAACAATTATCCCTGACTGCAAAGCACATGTAGGTTGAATCACACTAGCGGTTGTTGGAATAGAAACAAAATTCATCATAATATTTGCCTCAGAATAACAAGGTGTTAATGCAGCAGAGGAAACAACAACTGGATTTGGATCTTTCAAATTATAATCTACTGAACCAATCCCATAATCTAAATTACTACTTCTTTCTGGACTTAAAAAAGAATTGGTAACCGTTTGACTACCATCTTCTTTATCATTCATAGTTAATCCAAAAAACTTAATATCCCCTGCTGTATAACCAATAAGAGATTTTAAAACTTCAACTTCAAAACCAAGATTATAATCATTAATTCCAACATTATTTTTATTAACACCCATTACTGCTGAGGGGAGGCCTGTAGAAGCACTTCCTAAATAAGTTTTAATAGAAGTACCCGTCTTTAATTCGACAACATTTGCATAATAATTAGTCTCTCCAGCATCTGTAGAAATAACTAAACAATAATCCGCTTGAAAATACGAATCAAATGTACTTGGATTATTATTAAAAAGATTAAAAGATCGAACTAAAGGATCTGAATTTGCCTCGTCACCATAATTTGACACATTAAATCCTCCAGATTTTGTATCAAGAAACAATAATAAACTTCTATTATTTAAAACTTTACCCGCAATACCTAAAACCAATTCATCTTCGGAAGCACTAATTTTTAATGAGTTAACATAGCCCGTCGAAGCATTAGTAGACAATGATGCTGAAAGAAAATTATCTTCCAAGGCTCCTGTTCCCCATGTTTTTTCAGTAATAGTCCCATCCATACTTACCTGATATCTTGTTCTCACTCTTACAACTTGTCCATCAGTTAGAAGATTAGTTGTGAAAATTTTACTTGTAGACATCGGTTGCACAACAACCCCATCAACTGAGAATTCAAATAAATCAGCTCCACCTGATGCTGTAAAAGTAACTGATGTCCCCAAACATAGTGGACTTGAGGTATTATTAGCTGGAGAAGCCGATAAAGTAACAGCCGGAGGTGTGAAATAAATTGATGCTACAACTGGTACACGCGTACTAGTATCACTTCCTAATCGGCTGCGCACATAATACGTTTTAGTTGTAATAATACTTGGACTATAGATATTACCAGTAAATATTGGACTCACTGAACTTTGAGATGCGAACCACTCTATAGTTTCAGAACTACTATTTCCGAAGGCGTAAACATTAACCTGAGACGGGCTAATTCCGTCTCCACAAGAACTTCCTGCTATAGTAGAAGGAGGAGATAAAAGAGCAGTAATTTTTGAATTCTTAGATGTCTTTTTATATTTTTTTATTGTATCCGAAGGAATAATTGTAGTTATTGATTTCAAATTTGCATTTTGGATATTTACAACATCTGCCAAATTTTCTCCAATTAATTTATTCCCCAATAACAAATGAAATAGTAAAAATAAAAGTAATTTATTTTTCATAAAATGAATTTTGTTGTTAATATATAATTACTAATAGCTATAACTAAATGATTAATAATTTAAAAAAAATAAAAGTAGAAATTTATTCCCAGTGATTTAGTTAAAATTTAATAAAATTTTAACTAAATTATTAACATCTGACCTAATATTCACATCGAAATACAATTGCAAACAAATTATCAAAACACAAATAACTAATTATCAATCAATAAATTATACTCCCATATAGCTTATTTTGAAATGGTCTAAAATCTATTTGATTTAATTAAAAAATACACTTAAAGAATACTAATCATAATAATTGATACAAACTAAATTTGGATCAATTATAAAAGTTGTGAGGAAATATTAAGAGGAAATATTTATATTTCCTAATCAGATGCTGAAACAAGATTCACAAAGCGAAACTATAAAGTTATTATTACAAAAGATAATCGTTAAATTTTTTTAGTTAACCCTTTAAAAAACAGGTTTATTACAAGGTAGCATCGTTATGAGAAACTAAGGGATTGATCCTTTTCTATTTGCATATCGGATAAAGAATAAAACCTGGGGATGAAATGTCGAAAAAAACGAGAAATTTGCAATTTAAGAATTAGAGATGACTCCTATAGATCTTTTGAAATTTATGCTACCTGATTTTTTAGTAGAACACTTTGAAATGGTTTCTACCAATAATTCAGAAGAAACATTACACCTGTATTTTAAGGAGAAAGTCAAGCCTCCACAAGAGTTTAATGCATTTGAGTTAGTGTCTAAGGGCTTTTTAGATGAGATTACCATTCAGGATTTTCCTTTAAGAGGTAAGTTTGTGTATCTACACATCAAAAGACGTCGCTGGACCAATAAAACTACCGGAGAAATTATTAAAAGAGATTGGCAGTTAGTAGCCAAAGGAACCCGCATGACTCAAGAGTTTGCGGCTTTTTTAAAAGAAATTAATCGATAATAGCGCTACCGACTGCCACACTATTGGAGGTTTCTTCGGAGTTATCGGAAAGAAACTCAAAAGACAGTATAAAAAATACCTGAGTTCCTTTAATACATGGACTCCACGAGAACACGCCCATCAATGGATTCTTTACCCTGAAAATATGGGCACGCATTTATCAATTGACGAAGTAGCTTTGTCTCAACGAGAACTTTACACTATTTTAACCAACAAGAAATTCAAAAGTAAAAAAGGTTCTTTGGTTGCTATTGTTGCCGGGACCAAGGCTGACAAGGTTATAGAACACATCTGTAAGATTGATTATAAAAAAAGAAATTGTGTCAAAGAGACAACACTTGATATGGCTAATTCCATGAAGTTAATCTCAAAACGTTGCTTCCCAAAAGCATTACAGGTAACCGATAGATTTCATGTTCAGAAATTAGCATTGGAAGCCTTGTATGAGATAAGGATCAAACATCGATGGGAAGGAATCAATTGATATTACATCCAAAAATAGAGAATAGAACATATATTGCGGAGCTCCTACCTAATGGTGATTCTGTAAAACAACTTTTGGCTAGAAGTAGATATCTACTTTATAAATCTCGCGAAAAATAGACCCAGAGTCAAAATGAAAGAGCTCAAGTCTTATTTGCCTTATTTCCAGATATAAAGAAAGCCTATAATTTAAGCCAACAACTTCGAGGTATTTACAATAACAACAATGATAAACACATTGGAATGACCAAACTGGCGCACTGGCATAAAAATATAAAGGAATCGGGTTTTAAAAACTTTAATATTCTGCTCAATACGATAACTTTTAATTACCAGTCAATCTTAAACTATTTTGACAACAGAAGTACAAATGCTTCTGCAGAATCTTTTAACGCCAAAATAAAAGCTTTTAGAAGTCAATTTAGAGGAGTGAGAAAGATTGATTTCTTCTTATTCAGATTATCTAATCTTTTTGCCTAATCCCCAACTTTTGCACTTGATCCATTAATCTT
>NZ_JBLNKT010000029.1:0-47887 GCF_048158525.1 Flavobacterium algoris | reverse complement strand
TTTATCTCCAGTTTCTTCTCTTTTTCTTATCAGTCTATCAAGGAACTTTGCGCGTTTTGCGGGGTGCAAATGTAACATCCGTTTTCTAATCTCACAAGCTTTATCGAATCTTTTTTTCAAAATAAATTTTCCCTCTCGATCTAATTAACTTGTCAGTGTTTTAAAGAACTTGTGCGCCATTGCGGGTGCAAAACTACACCCTTTATTCAGTTATTCAAGCTTTTTTAAACGCTTTTTTTGATCTTTTCTTAACTTAATCTTTAAATCGCTGGAAACATGAATATTGAAACACAAAGTTTTTTACTCTCCCCAGCCCTCTCCAAAGGAAAAAGTGACTAAATGGACAGAATGAGTGGCAATCATTATATATTTAGGTAATGAATATACATATATGTGAAAGCTACAGTACTATATAAGACAGCAAATGAATACCTAGAAATGAAATTTATCCTTTGTCAAAATGACAAAGTCGATGCAACATGACACCATAGCCCCGATAAAAGCGACATCCTTTGTGTTTTTTCTTTAAAAGCACAAAGATATAGCGGATAGCGGGAAATAGCTCCTAAATAGAAACATTCGTTCTATACCTATATATAAGGAGTGTCGATTTAGTTTTTACACCTATATAGTAACAAACCTTACATATATATTGTATGTATTTTTGTAATGGTCTATATTTGCATTCTTAAAATAATATACAATGATTAAGATTACTTTGCCCGACGGGTCAGTTAAAGAGTTTGCTCCAGGGGTCACTCCTATGGATGTTGCTAAAAGCATTAGTGAAGGATTTGCCAGAAATGTGATTTCGGCTTCTTTTGATGGTACAACTGTGGAAACCTCTACTCCTTTGACGACGGACGGCAGTCTTATATTATATACCTGGAATGACGCTGATGGAAAGAAAGCGTTTTGGCATTCGACTTCACATGTGATGGCGCAGGTTCTTGAGGAATTGTTCCCAGGGATTAAATTAACTCTTGGGCCAGCAATATCTAATGGGTTTTATTATGATGTAGATTTTGAAGACCAGAAAATCACAGATGCTGACTTTAAAAAAATCGAGGATCGTGTTCTTGAAATATCAAGAGGAAAGCATGAATTCAAATTACGTCCCGTTTCTAAAGCTGAAGCTTTAGAACTATATAAGGACAACGTTTATAAAACAGAGATGATCACCAATCTTGAGGACGGAACGATTACGTTTTGCGATCACGATACGTTTACTGATTTATGTCGTGGTGGCCATATTCCGAATACTGGAATAATCAAAGCGATGAAGATCATGAGTGTTGCTGGTGCCTACTGGCGTGGTGACGAGAAAAACAAACAGTTGACTCGTGTTTACGGAACTTCATTTCCTAAACAGAAGGATTTGACTGAATACCTAGAATTACTGGAAGAAGCAAAACGCCGTGACCATAGAAAACTGGGGAAAGAACTGGAGCTGTTTGCTTTTTCACAAAAAGTAGGTGCAGGATTGCCATTGTGGTTGCCGAAAGGAGCTGCTTTGAGAGACCGTTTAGAACAGTTTTTGAAAAAAGCACAGAAAAAAGGCGGTTACGAGCAAGTGATTACGCCACACATTGGTCAGAAAGAATTATATGTAACTTCAGGGCATTATGCAAAATATGGCGCTGATAGTTTTCAGCCTATTAGTACTCCAGCCGAAGGAGAAGAGTTTTTATTGAAACCAATGAACTGTCCTCATCACTGTGAAATTTACAATGTACGTCCGTGGTCATACAAAGATTTACCGAAGCGTTATGCTGAATTTGGTACCGTTTACAGATACGAACAAAGTGGTGAATTACACGGTTTAACTCGTGTAAGAGGATTTACTCAAGATGATGCGCATATTTTTTGTACTCCGGAACAACTGGACGAAGAGTTTAAGAAAGTAATTGACTTGGTACTGTATGTATTTGGTTCATTAGGATTTGAAAACTTTACAGCTCAGATTTCTTTGAGAGACAAAGAGAATAGAGATAAGTATATAGGTAGCGATGAAAATTGGGAAAAAGCGGAAAATGCGATTATCAATGCTGCTGCTGACAAAGGTTTAAATACTGTTGTAGAATATGGAGAAGCGGCTTTCTATGGTCCAAAACTGGATTTCATGGTAAAAGATGCTTTGGGGAGACAATGGCAATTAGGGACGATTCAGGTGGATTACAACCTACCGGAACGTTTTGATTTGACTTACAAAGGATCTGATAATGAATTACACAGACCGGTGATGATTCACAGAGCTCCTTTTGGCTCAATGGAACGATTTATTGCTATTTTACTGGAGCATACTGCAGGAAATTTCCCTCTTTGGCTGATGCCGGAACAAGCTATAATATTGTCTTTGAGCGAGAAATATGAAATATATGCGAAAAAAGTTTTAGATTTGCTAGAAAATCACGAAATTCGCGCCCTTGTAGACAATAGAAACGAGACAATTGGCAAGAAAATCAGGGATGCCGAAATGCAAAAAACCCCGTTTATGCTGATTGTAGGTGAAGAAGAAGAGAAGAATGGCACTATTTCTATCCGTCGTCATGGACAGGAAGGTAAAGGAAATATAAGCGTTACAATAGAAGAATTTGTTGCTATTGTAAACGAAGAGATCAATAAAACATTAAAAGTATTTACAGTTTAACTTAAATTATAAAGTCATAGCAATAAGAAGCAACAGAGGTTACCAACCTCGCGTAGAAAAAAAAGATGCCCACAGAATAAACAACCTTATTCGTGGTGTACAAGAAGTAAGACTTGTAGGAGAGAACATTGAGCCAGGAGTTTTTAAACTTTCAGAAGCTTTAAGATTAGCAGATCAATTTGAATTGGATCTTGTTGAGATTTCTCCTAATGCAGAACCACCAGTTTGCAAAATCATGGATTACAAGAAATTTGTTTACGAACAAAAGAAACGTGATAAAGTCTTAAAAGCGAAATCTACACAAGTTGTTGTGAAAGAAATCCGTTTTGGTCCACAAACCGATGAGCATGATTATGAGTTTAAGAGAAAGAACGCGGAAAAATTCTTGAAAGAAGGAGCGAAATTGAAAGCGTTTGTTTTCTTTAAAGGACGTTCGATTATCTATAAAGATCAAGGTCAAATCTTATTGTTGAGATTAGCGACAGATCTTGAAGAGTTTGGTAAAGTGGAAGCGATGCCAGTTCTGGAAGGAAAGAGAATGATTATGTTCATTGCTCCTAAGAAGAAGAAGTAAACAGTTGGCAGTCGCAGTTTCCTGTTTCAGACTGAAAACCGAGACTGAAAACTAAAAAATAAGTAAGTAAGAATAAATTAAAACACTAGGAAAAAATGCCTAAAATGAAAACCAAATCTAGCGCCAAGAAACGTTTTAAAGTTACTGGTTCTGGAAAGATTAAAAGAAAGCATGCTTTTAAAAGTCACATTTTGACTAAAAAATCAAAAAAACGTAAATTAGCATTGACACACTCTGCGCTAGTTCACAAAACAGATATGAAAAGCATCAAACAACAATTAAGAATTATATAATTAAGTCTTTAAGTTGTAAGTCCAAGGTCTTCAAGACTTTCGACATTCGACTTAAAAACTTTTTAAATAATCTTTAGGTTAAAACAATTTAAAATAACCTTGGAGTATGGCTTTTAAGTTCTCTTGATTTAATTCGGGGCGCCTGCTACAAAAAAAACAATAAAATTATGCCAAGAGCGGTAAATTCAGTTGCTAAAAGAGCAAGAAGAAAAAAAATAATGAAGCAAGCCAAAGGTTTCTTTGGTAGACGTAAAAACGTTTGGACAGTTGCTAAGAACGCGGTAGAGAAAGCAATGTGCTACGCTTACCGTGACAGAAAAGTGAACAAAAGAAATTTCCGTGCATTATGGATTCAACGTATCAACGCTGGAGCTAGATTGGAAGGAATGTCTTACTCACAATTCATGGGTAAAGTAAAAGCTAACGGAATCGAATTGAACCGTAAAGTTCTTGCAGATTTAGCGATGAATCACCCTGTAGCTTTCAAAGCAATACTTAATAAAGTAAAATAAACGTTTTATCAACTCAATTTAGATTACTTACTTATATAGAAACCTCAATCGAAAGATTGGGGTTTTTTGTGTTTTAAATGGTATTTAAACCATCATTAAAAAATAAAATTTATACTAATCAGATCGCTTTTGTATTGTAATTAATTTCTGTACTTTCGACAAATGATACTCAAAAAGCGATATTTCCTGATTTATATTTTAGCACTAACACTCTTTTTAGTACTTCAATCTTGTGAGAAAAAAGCACAAAAAAATTACCAAAAAAAACAGAATACTGCCGAAATTGAGCTACTTCTAAAACAGGCTCATATCTATTATGAAAATGGTAAATTTGATAGTTCATACTATTTTTATAACAAAGCCAAATCTAGCGCCGAATTAAAAAAAGATACTTCTAGAATTATTCATTCATTAGCATGGATGGCTCAAATACAAAGAAACCAAGGAGATTATACAGGTAGTGAGACCACAAGTATTGAAGCCTTCCAGTTTATAGAAAATTCTAATAAATACCCAAATGGAGAAACTAATATATACATTGGTCTCGGAAATAATTACTTAAATACTTTTGATTATGACAATGCAATATATTACTTCAAAAAAGCAATAAACTATAAAACAGATAAAATTGACAAAGCTGGTATTATAAATAATATCGGTGTCACTTATATAGAAAAGAGTAATTACCAAAAAGCACTACAAATACTTTTACCCTTACTTAAAAAAAAAGAAGTAATAAATGATGAAGAAACATATGCCAGAATAAACGATAATTTAGGTGACGCATATGATAAATCTAAAAGTTTAAAGGCTTTTTACTATTTAAATTTAGGCTTAAAAATAAGAGAAAAAATAAAAGATGACTGGGGATTGCTTTCGAGTTATTATCATCTTTCGCAATATTATAAAAAAAGCAACCCAAAATTAGCTACAGATTATGCATTATTGACCTATGAAAAAGCAACTAAAATAAATAGTGTTGATGATCGTTTACGATCTTTAGAACTATTAATACAAAACAGTACAGGACATAAATTGAAAAGACATTCCTTGCTCTATCTCCATATAAACGACAGTATCTACAAAGTACGACTAAATACAAAAAATCAATTTGCTAAAATCAAATACGATTCCAAGAAAGAAAAGGATGAAAATCTAAAACTAAAAGCGCAAAAGGTAATTCAAGAAGAACAGCAACGTAACAGAAATTTCTACTTATATTTTGGTGTTGTAATTATTATTTTGATAAGTATTTTGATCTCTAATTTTCTTATTGCAAAAAATAAAAAAGAAAAAATAAAAACCTCCTACACTACAGAGATTCGAATTGCAAAAAAACTTCATGATGAGTTGGCTAATGACGTATATCATACTATGGCTTTTGCTGAAACACAGGATTTATCCACCAGTCAGAATAAAGAAATATTACTCAACAATCTAGATACAATTTATTCCAGAACGCGAAATATTTCTAAAGAAAATAGTACTATAGAATCAGGACCTCTCTTTCTATCTGGCTTAAAAGGAATGATATCTGGCTTTAACAACAATGAAGTAAATATATTGACAAATGGAATAGATACAGTCAATTGGAAAGCTTTAGAAGACAATAAAAAAATCACTGTTTATCGCATACTTCAAGAATTGCTTGTCAACATGAAAAAACACAGTCAATGCAGCTTAGTCGTAATCTCTTTCAAGAAAAATGAAGGAAAATTACAAATCGATTATAGTGATAACGGAGTTGGAGCTACATTTGAAAATTTAACCTCAAAAAATGGATTACAGAATGTAGAAAACCGCATCCAGTCCATAAAAGGAACTATTTCATTTGACACTAAATCTAACAAAGGATTCAAAGTAAGTTTTATGTTTCCAATATAACCAGAGTCTTAAACTCAATAAAATGTTAGTTTCCAAAGTATATTGCTTCGGCTATTGTTTATGTATATATTTTTTAATAATATACTGAGATATTGGCTTTAATGTTTTCCCTGTTTCTGGATGCAATCCAGGTTGATTAAAATATTCATAACTTCCATCAAATGATTTTCCATACCAAACTATAGGTTTTCCTTTTTCGAAGAA
Source organism: Flavobacterium algoris (assembly GCF_048158525.1). Lineage (NCBI taxonomy): Bacteria > Pseudomonadati > Bacteroidota > Flavobacteriia > Flavobacteriales > Flavobacteriaceae > Flavobacterium > Flavobacterium algoris. Next base: position 41,770 of record NZ_JBLNKT010000029.1, on the reverse strand, counting down.
AATCGTATTTCTGTTAACCTCTATTTTTTTTAAGGATAATAAATTTTCATTCAAAACTTCAACTGACGTAAATTCTCCAATGATTAATTTTTCATTTTTACACTCTACGGCTTCATAATGATTGCCGTCCCAAATCATGCATTCTTTTTCGGGAAAAATTATATTCTTTACAGTATACCCCATAAAAAACAAGGATAAGAATATAGTAAAAATAACTACTTTTCTTTTTTCGAATCTACCAATATTCTTTGGTTCAAATCCCTTTTCAATCCATTTATCTAAAGGAAGATTCTCATCACCCGATTCATCTTTATCCATTAATGAAGGAACCTCTACATAACCTATTTCATTAATTTTCACATTAAGTAAATACTTATTGTAAGGTCTTGGATTAAAATCAATAATAATGGCAGCCAATTCAATTCTTGTGGAATTGTCTGAATCTTTCTCTCCTTTTAAAAATGATATAATAGGTCTAAATCTTGCTATATCAGAATTCTCCATAGACTTCCTTAAACTCCCCTCCTCTTTTACATTAAAAAATAATTTAAATATATTTTCATCTGATTTTGATAGTAAATTATCAAAAATCATTAAACACAAATTTCGTAATTGTGCAGGTGTAGGATTCAATAAAATACCCGAAACATCTTCACTTTTCTTCTCTTCATATTTTACTTTAATGGCACTCTTATACTGTTCAAAAGTAATTTTATTCATAAGCATTTACTGGCATTAACAAGCATTAAACGGAACTCATCGGAATTACCGGAATTTCTGGAATTCCAGTAAAAATATTCCATAAAGACAACATTCCTTTGCTACAGAATTAGTTCCTGTTTTGAATTGCAATTAAGACAAATGTACAAAACTAGTTCTAAAAAAAGTGTCGCTAAACAGATGGCAAGTTTATTCGGGAAGTATAAATCATACTATTCTGTTTCAGCGCATTTCACTTCCCAAAAGCAAAAGAGCAAACTGTTTTAATGGATTGCCAATTCCGGCAAATATTCGATTTGAATATCGGACAGCCCAACCTATGTCTAATTTTTAATTCCAAAAAAATGAAAAGAATAATTCTAGTATCGTGTTACATCATTGCATGTGTTGCAATGGTTTCTTGTTCCGCTGACGAAGTGGAAACAACCCCAAACAATAATAAACAAATATCCGCTGATATGCCTGATAATTCTGGTGGAGGTTCAAGTGGCCAAATCCCAACTAGTCCACCAAAACCATAATATAAATAGTTATTTCTAATATAACATATTTAAATTAATTTCTGTATTTTCGGGGAATGGCACTACAAAAGCAACATTTCCCGATTTACTTTTTTTTATTGATATTATCATTTGGGCTACAATCTTGCAAAAAAGAACAACAAAACATTCACAAAACTACAGACAATTCAAATTACACAAAGAATATTACCCTCGCTGAAAAATATATCAATAATCAAGAATTTGATAGCGCATTTTACTATTATAACCAAATCAAATCTAATAGTAATCCAAATAAAGACCAAGACAAAATTATCTATTGCTTACTAAAACTAGCATACATCCAGCAAGTAAAAGGTGATTATTCCAGCAGCGAATCCAGTGCAACTGAAGCAATCCAATTTTTTCAAAAAAATACGGATTCTTATTATCAAATTTCTATTTATAATATATTAGGGATCAATTACAAGAATCTTTTTGATTATGATAATGCTATTTACTATTATAATAAAGCATTAAAATTATCAGAGGATGAATTACAAAAAGTAATTCTTAAAAATAATATTGCAGTTGCATATCTGGACAAACACAACTATCAATATGCAATAAATATTCTTTTGCCGTTGACCTTAAAAAAAGAAGTAGTTAACAATCCTGAAAATTACGCAAGAGTCTTAGATAATTTAGGTGTTGCTTATTTTAAAGTTGGTAATCCGAAAAGCCTTAGCTATTTGAATCAATCCTTAAAAATAAGAAAACAGATAAAAGATGACTTTGGAATAACCACGAGCTATCATAACTTATCTGAATTTCACACGAAAACAAATCCAAATTTATCATATAAATATGCCCAATTATCCTATGAAAAAGCAACAAAAATAAACAGTGTTGATGATCGCTTAAAATCATTGGCACTATTGATAGAAAATAGCATTGGCAATGAATCTAAAAAATTCTCTCTGTTACACTTAAAAATAAATGACAGTATTAATCAAGTGAGACAAAAGGCAAAAAATCAATTTGCTAAAATAAAATATGATTCCAAAAAAGAAAAAGAAGAAAATTTAAAACTAAAAAACCAAAAATCGGAGAATGCACTTCAATTGGAACAACAAAAAAATAAAAATCAATTTCTATATTTTGTAGTAGTAATTATTATTGCGTTGAGTATATTCATCTTAAATTTTCTTGTTACCAAAAACAAAAGAGAAAAAATAAAAACCTCATACAATACCGAAATCCGGATCGCAAAAAAACTTCATGATGAATTAGCTAACGATGTATATCATACAATGGCTTTTGCAGAAACACAAGATTTGTCAACCAATGAAAATAAAGAAATATTGCTCACTAATTTAGATACTATTTATTCCCGAACCAGAAACATTTCTAAAGAAAATAGTACAATAGAAACTGGACTACACTTTATATCCAACTTAAAAGAAATGATTTCAAGTTTCAATAACACTACAGTGAATGTATTGATTATCGGTATTGACACTATAAATTGGACAGTTTTAGAAAGTAATAAGAAAATTACTGTTTATCGAGTACTTCAAGAACTACTCGTCAACATGAAAAAACACAGTCAAAGTAGTTTAGTAGTGTTAACTTTCAAAAAAAATCAAAAAAAATTACAAATAGATTACAGTGATAACGGCGTTGGAGCTACATTTGATGAAAAAAAATCAAGAAATGGACTACAGAATGTGGAAAACCGTATTCAGGCTATAAAAGGAACAACTACTTTTGAAACTAAATCCGACAAAGGATTCAAAGTAAATATTATTTTTCCATCATAATCGTATCCTTATGTTCCAAAAAGTTTTAGTCGCCGAAGATTTAGACAGTATCAGTATTACCGTCGTTCAAGCTCTCGAGGAACTTTCAATCGTAGAAATTCACCATGCAAAATATTGCGATGATGCATTTTTAAAAATTAAAAAAGCACTTCATGATAATATGCCTTATGATTTATTGATTAGTGATTTATCATTTAAAAAAGACCACCGAGAAAATAAACTTTCAACTGGTGAAGAATTAATTGATGCGGTAAAAAAAATACAGCATGACATAAAGACAATAGTATTTTCTATTGAAGATAAATCCTTTAGAATAAAATCTCTTTTTAACAATTCAGGAATTAATGCCTATGTTTCTAAGGGACGCAACAGCATTCCTCAATTAAAAAATGCAGTTCAAAACATTTTCAATAGTGATGAAAAAATAATTTCTGCTGAATTATCCCATCTATTAAGAGAGAAATCTATATTGGAAATTGAGGCCTATGATATTTCACTTTTGAAATTATTATCAAAAGGTCTAATTCTGGATGAAATCGCATTAGAATTTAAAAATTCTGAAATCAGTCCTAATGGTACTAGTAGCATAGAAAAACGAATCAACAAACTCAAAATCTACTTCAGAGCGAGTAATAATGTACATCTAATAGCCATCGCTAAAGATTTAGGATTAGTATAATTTTATCTCAAAACCTCTCCAAAAGTGCGGTTTATAAAACTAAAGAACTCTAAATTCAACAAACTCCACTTATTCATTATAAAAAATTAGTACTTCTAAATCAAAAGAATTGTATTTTTTTAAAATGTTTAAAAAAATCATCCCTCTTTACGGTTTCCCGTAAAGAATAAATTTTAATTAAACTTAGGTTTGGCCTGTTTAACTTTAAAATTAAAATAATGGCCAATTTCACAAGTGACGATTTAGCATTTACAGGATATTCACAAACGGTAAATTCGGATAATACTGAAATCGTATATGTAGATAAAACAGAAGAATTTGAAGTAGTTAGTTTTTGCAATCAGTTTTTAGAAAAATATAAAGTCCCTCAAACAAAAGCAAGTTTTCAAAAAGTAGAAAGTTTTTTGCAACATTCTATTTTAGAACATCAAGTTTATAAAGAAGAATTATTAGACTGGATTGCTAGTAATTGGATTAAAATATAAATTACTCTATCCCAATACTATTATTATAACCTAAATACGGCTTCCCGTAAAGTTGGATTTTTTATTGTGTCTAATTTCGTTTCCATAAAATAAAATTCAATTTCATAAAAGATAATAAAGTCATGATAAAAAACGACAATACGATTGTATTAGACCTTAAAGGGAGAAAGAAGGATTTAAAATGGAATAAATTAGTTGATGACTACGTGAATTATGTGAAAGAATATATCCTCAATTATAAAAAATCCCTTAAAGGAAATTCAATTTCATTATCAAAATATCCTTACATGAGAGCGAAATCAGAAGCTTTAGGTTTGAAATTAGATAAGGCACAAGAAAAAGAATTATTGACAAAGGAGCAAATAAAAAAAATATTAAAAATTAAAATGAAAATTGTTAATAGTTGCTGTGAATAATTATACATTATATAAATGTCAAATGAAAAAAACCTTATTAATAGGACTCATCCTATTCCTTACATTATCCCCTTGCCCTCCGAAAAAAGAAAAAAAAGAAAAAATAATTTACTTCAATACTTCCGATTATAAATATGATGATGATCAAAGTATTAATCCAAACCCAAGAAGATAATTCAAAGTATTCTAATGGAAAGCTAAAGCAACTGATTTTTATAGCCAAAATCAGTTGAAATAAAAAAGAGAAGCTTCTGATAAATTTTGCTTTTAAAATAATAGAAAGCTATTAAAACTATTTTTTTATTTAAAATGAGGTTTCCCGTAAAGAAATGAATTTTATTGACTGTAAGTTTGAAATCAACTTAAAACTCAAACCTATGAACCCTTTATTTTTTTTAAATTTTAGATCATTCTTTGAAGTACAACTAGCAATAATATTTATAGGTGTCAGTTGTATCGCTTATTTAGTATATAAAATTTGGCAAAAAAGATAAGAATGTGGAAAGCCGTAAAGAATTGATTTTTAATAGATTTAGATTTGTTTGTAACTAATTAATATCTAAAAAAATTATGGAACTAACTAATCAACTCAAATCATTGGCCGACAAAATCAATCAGCTAAAAGATAAAATTGAAACTGAAGAATCTACTAAACATGCATTTGTACTACCATTCATCAACATGCTTGGTTACGATGCTTTCAATCCTCTGGAAGTTGTGCCTGAATTTACAGCCGATTTAGGTTTAAAAAAAGGAGAAAAAGTAGATTATGCCATTTTTCAAAACGGAGAACCTATACTGATTGTTGAATGCAAAAGTTGGAAAGAAAATCTCACGATTCACAGTTCTCAATTATTTCGTTATTTTCATGTTACTAAGACACGTTTTGCTCTTTTAACCAATGGAATTCAATATCAGTTTTTTACTGATTTGGACGAGAAAAATAAAATGGACCAAAAACCATTTCTTGAATTTGACATTGTAAATCTCAAAGAAAACTCCATTATTGAAATAGCCAAATTTCATAAATCAAGTTTCAACGTAGATCATATTGTAAACAATGCAAGTGCATTGAAATATACTAAAGAGATAAAAAAGCAAATCAATGACGAACTGGATAACCCTTCCAATGAATTTATCAAACTCTTTGCCAATAAAGTCTATGCAGGAAGACTCACTGAAAAAGTTATGGAAGAATTTAAAGAATTAGTCCAAAAAGCATTCAATCAATTTATCAGTGAAAAAATTAATGACCGTTTAAATGCTGCTCTCAATAAAGAAACTATTAAACAAAAAGAAGAACAAACTGAACCTGTTGAAGAAGAGAGCCGAGTAATTACTAGCGAAGAGGAACTGGAAGGTTACCGAATTATAGTTGCAATTCTAAGGCGCAAACTTCCTGTAACCCGAATTATTCATCGTGATACACAATCTTATTTTGGGATTCTTCTTGACGATAACAATCGAAAACCTTTATGTCGATTACATCTCAATGGAGGCAAAAAATATATTGGTCTTTTCAATGAAAATAAAATAGAAATTCGACAAACCATTCAATCTGTGGATGATATCTATCAATTTGAAAAGGAATTGTTGGAGACGGTTGGGTTGTATGAGGTAGAGTAATTATTATCAATAAGTTTATTCACTTGAAATAGTATTTATTTTTTCTACAAATGAGGAAAGCCGTAAAATATTGATATTTAATTAAATTACGTTTGTTTTTAATAATTTAAAAAAAAATGGGATATAAATTATTAATTACATCTGACTTGCCAAACGTAACAAAAGATCAAAGAGAAGTTTATTATCAAGTGTTGAAAGAGGAATAAAAACTGACAATTTAGACACGGCTAGGAAAATCGTTTTCACCGAAGGGGAACAAGTGATGGAGTAATTAGTATAATTACAAATCATTTAAAAAAAGTAAAATTAACTAGTAAAATTACAAGGGTTGATTATACAATGCAATTGGGATATTAATAATTTAATCATTGACTATATAAAACAAGAATTATGGAATATAAAGTAATACCATTTGTAGCTTCAATAGATGCAAATAAGGGAAATTCAAACCATGTAGCTGAACAATTAGAAAGTTTGATAAAAAATTATACCACTCAGGGTTGGAAATACGTGAGATTGGAAAGTGTTTCAACTTTTGTACAACCGGAATCAGGTTGTTTTGGATTAGGAGGAAAACTAGGATTCACAACTAATCGACAAATGATTGTTTTTGAAAAATCTTGTTCCAATTATGTCTTTGAAATTACCCAAAAAGATGGTTTTCTAAAAGGATTAAAAGCATTTTACTTTAGATATCAAAATTGCAGAGGAAATTTTGAAATCTTTAAAAATCCAATCACTAATAAAACACAAATACTACTTCCTACAAGAATAGTAATTGATAGTGACGAAATAGCAGAAAGATTATTAATAAACTAAAATATAGAAAACTATGAAAAATTATTATGTAAACAAGCAAGCTCAATCAAATGGAGATCATGAAGTACATACAGAAGATTGTCGTTATTTACCAAATCTATCAAATAGAAAAGCTTTAGATAAACATGGGAATTGTAAATCAGCAGTTACTGAAGCAAAGAAAACCTATACACAGTCAAACGGCTGTAAAACTTGCTCTTTAGATTGTCATACCAGTTAACAATCATGGGCTTTCGTTTCTCAAAAAGAGTTAACCTTGGCGGTGGTTTGGGGTTAAACATCAGTAAATCGGGAATTTATCCAAGTGTAAGAACTAAAAGCGGAACTATAAGTAACAAAGGTTTTTCAGTTAGAACTAGAGTATCTGGAGTTTCCTATAGAAAATCATTTAACGCATCAAAATCGAGTGGTTGTCTATTAGTGTTCATTATCTACTTCAGTTTAGGTGTTGTCTTTTACCAAATCTTTAAATAATATTATTTAATTATAAAAATACTTTATACATCACTCTATTTCTTTTGTTTTCTTATGCTACTTAAAGTCAAACAACTTTTAAAAGATTAATTGCTTCAGCTTGTGAAAGTAGAGGTTGTACAGGTACCGAATATTGTTCCGTATGTAAAAACTATTCTGGCTGTAAACATTGTGACAAAGATGAAGGGACTTGTGGCATTTGTGGTCCTACTCCAAAAAAGAAAACTATTTTCAAAAAAAATTAAAAGCAGTAAAAGTTCAATAAAAACAAGAAAATCATAATTCAAAAATATACTAATTAAATTTTCAAAAATATGGATTCTAATACTAACATGACAATTCAATTAAAAAGTCATTTTCTTCGACTTTATCAAATGGCTTTAACCGATGATAATTTTGATATTCTCGAACTTCAAATGCTATATCATTTTGCTGAAGAAAGAGGAATTCCTAAAGAAGAACTAGATAAATTATTTCTTAATCCAGTTAATCATGAATCAAATATTCCTGAAGATTTAAACACTAGAATTGAGTATCTGTACGACTTAACTCATATTATGTGGGCAGATGAAAAAATTACAGATGATGAGTTAAATACATTAAAAAAGTATTGTAAAAAATTTGAATTTTTAGATGAAAACATAGATGAATTAGCAAATTATCTAATTGATTGTATTCAAAAAGGAATTAATAAACAAACGATTATTAATCAATTAAATTCATAATTTATGAAATCATTACAACAACTATTTAGCTTAAAAAAAGTTAAAGAACCTAAAATAGATACTTTTGAAGAAGTCCAAGAAGATGGAGAACAAATAAGAATCACTTATTATAAAAGTGGTTTTGCTGCTTCAGTTAAAGCGACTGGAAAACCGATTGTTTTGAGGGCCTGTTTACAAAATTTATTCAGCAGTTTTGAAGACCAATGCAGAAAACAAATTTTAGAACAAGAAAGATTAAAGCAACCTTATAAAGAAGAACAAGAAAAAAGTAGAACAGAACTCAAAAAAAGTGAAACCGCAATCGCTATTTATGAACAAAAAGAACAAGAATTCAATCGAAATATAGACAAAGCGCAACAAGAAATAGTTGATGTAAAAGTAAACCCGAAAAAATACATTGACGATGGTAAAGGGCAAAAAGCACAATTCTATGTTGGTTTAATTCTAATACTACCTATAACACTCTATTTATTAGTTTTTTACATTTCAGCATCCTATTCTGCTTTTTTTAAAGAATTCGCAGATGATAGTTTAACAGCTGCAATTTTTGATGCTGATGCACTTACAAATTCCTTTAAAGCAAGTTGGCTTGAAGGGGTTTTAGTTATTACCATACCATTCGTATTTATGGGATTAGGTTACATAATTCATATGGTACAAAAAGGTAAGGGAATAAAAAATATTTTTAGAATGATTGCTCTGTTTACCACTACTTTTCTATTTGATGGATTATTGGCCTATATAATTGAAAAAAAAATATACGATTTCAATAAAACACTTGATTCTCCGCCATATAATTTAAGAATCGCATTAGAACAAGCTGAATTTTGGATGATAATCTTTGCGGGATTTGTAGTATATATAATTTGGGGGTTGGTATTTGATTTTGTTATGAAAGAACATGAAAACCTGGATAAAATCAGAGTGTTCATTCGCGGAAAAAAAGAAGAATTAATCAATTTTGAAAAAATAAAATTAGAAAATTCAAACAAAATTGATGATTTTAAGCAACAAGCTGTCACCATTAACGGCTCTATTAAAGTATTACAATCTAAAATAGACGGATTTGTTTTCCCAGTAAAAGAATACTTAAATTATCACCACCAATATAAAGAAGGGTGGTATCAAGCTATAGGTACTGAAATTGCTCTGCCTCACAGAGAAAAAGAAGATTTGTTAGAGAACTGTGAAACTACATCAGTAGAACATCTAAAACAATTAAATCTAATTGATCCTGATTTCCAACATCTTGTATATTCAAAAAATTAATATTATGAAACTAAATATCAAATTATTAACCCTTTTATTGATTACGATTCTATCATTTTCATGTAAAAATGAAGAAAAAGAGGAAAATGAAGGAGCTCCAAAAATAAAAGATACTTCTGAAAATCTAAATATTAGTTTGCTTCTTGATTTATCAGATAGGATCAGCCCAACTAAATATCCAAATCCAACTATGGAGTATTATCTTAGAGATGTTGGATACATAAATTCAGTATCTGAAGCTTTTACGGAACATGTTCGTACCAAAAAGGTTATACGAGCACATGATAAAATTCAATTGTTTTTTGACCCTGCTCCTTTTAATCCTGAAATAAATAAAATTTCAAAAGAATTAAAAATTGAAATTAATAAAACAAATGTTTCCAAAAAACTAATAAACGATACCAAAACAATTTATGCAACAGACCCTTTAACCATATATAAACTAGCAATTAAAGATGGTAATTATATAGGTTCGGACACTTGGAAATTCTTTAAAAACAAAGTCAACGATTATTGTATCGAAGATGATTATCGTAACATTCTTGTGATATTAACTGATGGTTATATTTATTATCAAGATTCTAAAATAAAAGAGGGTAATTCAACAAGTTATCTTACTCCAGAAATAATAAAAAGTAATCAATTAGACATCTCTGATTGGAGCAGAAAAATGATGAATGAAAAATTAGGGTTTATAAAAGCGAATAACGATTTATCAAAACTTGAAATTCTCGTTTTAGGTATCAATCCAAACCCTAAAAACCCATACGAAGAAGATGTGATAAAAGCCTATTGGACAAATTGGTTTGAGGCAATGAAAGTAAAAAGATTTGAAATAAGAAATGCTGATTTACCATCTAATATGGATAAAGTGATTAAGAATTTTATATCAAAAAATAAAAATTAAATAACGTTAAACTAAATCAATTATGAAAAAACTATCAATTCTACTTACTGTTTTCTTATTTATTTTAAGCTCGAGTATCAATGCACAAAGTGGTCATTACAAAAATGGTAAAGGAAGCTCCCACAAAGGAGGTTCCTACAAAAACTCTAGTACAAACAATCATTATAAAAAAAGAAAGTAGTAAAATCTATTTTATAATTAAAAAAGCAAAAACATCCAAATAAAAGGGTGTTTTTTGTTTTCAAGAATATAATCGTAATAAAAAAAGATTCTGAAATATATACTTCTTAAATTTGTCAGACTTTGAATACCCAGATTTTAAATCAAAACACTATTTTGGCTAAAAACGAATATTTTGTATTCCATATATTTTTCTCTAAATGAAACCCTTACTTTCCTTATTCCTTATCTTTATATTCTCCGTTGCTTTCTCCCAAACCAAACTCCTTTCCTGGAATTTGGAAAACTTTGGTAAATCAAAATCCGAAGAAACGATCAATTATATTGCTAATTCACTTAAAGATTATGACATCATTGCCATTCAGGAAGTGGTTGCCGGTTATGGCGGAGCGCAAGCAGTGGCAAGATTAGCGGATGAACTTAATCGAAAAGGAATGAAATGGGATTATGTGATTAGTGACCCAACCAGCAGTAGTGCTTATAAAACCGAACGCTACGCTTTTATTTGGAAAACGAGTAAACTTAAAAAAATAGGAAAAGCATGGCTAGAGAAAAAATATCATTTGGAAATCGACAGGGAACCGTATTTCTGTACGTTTCAGTATGAAAACAAACAGTTTACAGTGGCCAATTTTCATGCCATAACCAAAAACAAACAACCCGAAACCGAGATAAAATATTTCAAATTTTTACCTGAAGAATACCCTACTTTGAATTTAATATTTACGGGTGATTTCAATTGTCCCCAATCGCATACCGTTTTCAACCCTTTGAGGAAAATGGGATATCAATCTATTTTGGTTAACCAAAAAACGTCGCTGAAACAAGAATGTAAAAATGATAAATGTCTTGCGTCAGAATTCGATAATATGTATTTTAAAACTTCAAAAATCAACACTATAAATTCGGGAGTTATAGCTTTTTACAAAAATTTCAATTCACTAAAACAAGCCCGAATAATTTCCGATCATATTCCCATTTGGTTTGAATTTTATTTGAATTAATAACCTAAATAACATCGATTTAAATAAATAAGTAATAGCTAAAATTTAATGTCGTATTTTATTAAAACTCTAAATTTCTTTGCCACAGATTTCAAAGATTAGCACAGATTAATTCGTCACCTAGCTTTAAAAATCTTTTTAATCCTTCCAATCTGTGGCAAAAAACTCTTTTTAATAATTGCGACAATATATCTTTCGTGCTATTTATCAATCGAAAACTTCAAAATTATCCCCATCAAAACTGGCAAAAACCATACTGGGATGAGAATCCTGATGAAACATATTTCCTTCCTTATCAATAGCAATTGCGCCGGCAAAACCATCATACGGTTTTAATTCGTTGAATGTTTTAGTAAAAGCTTCTTGTATTGTAAAACCATCGGTAACCCGAGTAACAATTTTGGCAGCAGTTGCATTACTCACAATATCCTCGCCTACTCCTGTCAAACTCACGCCACAAAATGCATTGGCATAATTTCCGGCAACTGTTGCAGAATCCGAAATGCGTCCCGGAATTTCAAAACCTTTACCACCTGTAGAAGTAGCTACGGCAATTTTCCCGTTTTGGTCTAAAGCCACACAACCCACCGTTCCCGTTCCCTGTGCTTTCAGTTTTGCTTCATATTCAGCTCTACGTTGCGGAATCTCAGTTGAAAAAGTTTCGAAACCGTGTTGTCGTGCAAAATTAGTCGCTCCACTCCCACCTAAAACTCTGTCGTCATATTGCATCAATACTTGAGCAACCTGAACCGGATTTTTCACTTCTTCGATATTGATAACGCCACTCATTTTTTGAGTTTCACCATCCATAATTGCAGCGCTCATTCTGATTTTTCCGTCACTTTGTATTTGAGAACCAATTCCTGCATTAAACAATTCGTCATCTTCCAAGAGCGAAACGGCATAAACCACTGTCTCTAATGCGGAATGTGTTTTTAGAAAGGAATAAGAATCTTTTACAATTCGTTCCAGCGCATTTTGCTTGGCAACTTTTGTTTCGTGGTTGGTGGATGATTCTGAGAAAAACCCGCCATGAATGATTAGTTTCATGATATTGAAGTGGGTATTGGGTCTGGTATGGGACTAAAGCCCAAACTAAGTTCCCAAAACCGAATTAAATTATACGTATTGTGACGATTGAATGTGCATTTTATGCGTTTCAAGATTGTAAGTGTCAAATTTACTCATTACGTGCGTCACCAAATGGGAGATTGAAATAGGTTGCCCTAATTCAACTTGCGTCAAATTGGTGTCTTTTATTTCACGGCCATCAACCAAAATAACCAAACCTGAACCAATAGCTTCCATTTGGGCATTATTGGTAATCAACAACCCCGTATCTTCTCCAAGCCCTATTCCCAGTACTCTGGGATTACCAACAACGGCTTGAAAAAGTCTGCCAATTCTCCCGCGTTGCACAAAATGGGTATCAATAATAACACCATCTATTAAACCCAATCCGCTCGAGATTTTTACTTCGCCTTTCAATAAAGCCTCCGAGCTGCTGCCTTGATAAATCATATTATTGGAAGCTGCCGCAGCACCTGCAGAAGTTCCGGCATAAATAAATTCTTCATTATGGTATTTGTCTAATAAAATATCATGAAAAGGTGTTCCGCCAAGAATAGAAGTCAAACGCAATTGATCTCCTCCGGTAAACATAACGATATCGGCAGCTTTCAATCGGGCTAAAACAGTCTCATCGGCAGCTTGTTCCCGTCTTTCGATGGTAAGTATATCCACATTTTTGGCGTTCAAATACTCAAATGCTTTAACATATTCAGGACCAATTTCTCGCGGAATTACAGAAGCCGTTGTAATGATTTCTATTCGCGAATTCTCTTTGTGTTTTGATTCGTTTAGTATCCTTTTTAAAATCCCAGTTTCAAAAAAGTTTAAATTGCTAGTAGCATTTTTATCTAAATCAGTTTCAGTAAAACTTCCTTTATCTACCGCACCTCCTATTATTATTAGTTTTCCTAGTATATTCATTTTGTAAAAATAACCAAAAAGATAAAAGAAGCCATTGAACTATCGCTTTTTTTTAAATTATCACAAACAGAACACATATTGTTTATTTTTAAAGAAATAAATTTTGATTCCTATTTTAAAAAAACTAATTTAGTTGCATTATGTACTTTTTTCAAAAAAAACACAAACTAATAGCTGCTTTTTTTTCAAAGTTAGAATCTATCAAATTTAAAATCAATTCATTACAGATCCATTTTCCAGTTCAAAAAATAACATCCCTGTTTTTATGAAAATAATTAAAGTACAAGCCCTTCGTGGACCCAATATTTGGAGTATCCAAAGAAAAAAGTTAATTCAAATGCGATTGGATTTGGAGGAAATGGAACAATTTCCAACTAATAAAATTGAAGGATTTAGAGAACGCATTGAATCTATGTTTCCTACGATGATTGAGCATCGCTGTTCCGAAGGTTGTCGTGGCGGATTTTTTTCCAGAGTAGAACGCGGTACTTGGATGGGACATGTAATTGAACATATTGCACTTGAAATTCAATCCTTGGCAGGAATGGAAACGGGCTTTGGAAGAACCAGAGAAACCAAAACTCCCGGAACTTATAATGTAGTCTTTAGTTATACCGAAGAAAATGTTGGTCTTTTTGCCGCAGAATCTTCTGTTGCAATTGCCGAAGCATTAATCGCCGGAACGGATTACGATTTGAATGCCGACTTGCAAAAAATGCGGGAAATACGGGAACGCGTTCGACTAGGACCAAGTACCGGAAGTATTGTAGAAGAAGCCGTTTCCAGAAATATTCCTTGGATTAGACTTGGAACAAATTCCTTAGTTCAACTAGGATACGGAATTAATCAAATGCGTTTTCAAGCAACGATCACCTGTAAAACCAGTAGCATTGCTGTAGATATTGCCTGCAACAAGGAACTTACCAAAAAAATGTTGGACATGGCTTCGATTCCAGTTGCCAACGGAAGCATTTGCACGGACGAAGAAGGTCTGGCTGAAACCATTGAAAAAATTGGTTATCCGATCGTATTAAAACCTTTGTCCGGAAATCACGGAAAAGGCGCTTCCATTAATGTTACCAATTGGGAAGATGCTGTTTCAGGCTTGGCTTTCGCACAAGAATATGGCAAACGTGTTATCGTAGAAAAATTCATTACTGGTTTCGACTTTAGAATATTAGTGATTGATAATAAATTAGTTGCTGCCGCAAAACGGGTTCCTGCTCACGTAATCGGTACTGGAAAAGACACCATTCAGCAATTAATTGACATGACCAATCTGGATCCCAGAAGAGGTTATGGCCATGAAAATGTGTTAACCCAAATTGATGTTGATCGAGATACCGAAGATTTATTGGAAAAATCAAATTATACATTAGAAACTATTCCTAGAATTGGGGAAATAGTATTCCTAAAATCCACCGCCAATTTAAGTACTGGCGGAACTTCTGTAGATGTTACCGATATGATGCACCCAGAAAATATTTTTCTTGCCGAAAGAATTTCAAGAGTAATTGGACTGGACGTTTGTGGTGTTGATATTATGGCAGATAATTTAACGCAACCATTAAAAGAAAATGGTGGTGTAATACTGGAAGTCAATGCCGCTCCGGGTTTTAGAATGCATCTTGCTCCTTCTGAAGGATTACCCAGAAACGTGGCTGCACCAGTTATTGACATGTTATATCCTCCCGGAAAATCCTTTCGAATTCCTATAATAGCTGTGACGGGAACCAATGGTAAAACCACTACTACCCGACTTTTGGCACATATTGTAAAAAACAATGGTTTCAAGGTCGGATTCACCACATCAGATGGGATTTATATCCAAAATCACATGATGGAAAAAGGCGATACTACCGGACCTCAAAGTGCTGAATACGTTTTGAGAGATCCAACCGTGGAATTTGCAATTTTAGAAACGGCTCGAGGAGGAATCCTTCGTTCCGGTTTAGGATTTAGCCGTTGCGATATTGGAATTATTACCAATATTCAGGAAGATCATTTGGGTTTAAGCGATATTCATTCTCTTGACGATTTGGCCAGAGTTAAAGCAACAGTTGTAAAAAGCATCAAGAAAGACGGTTGGGCTGTTTTGAATGGAGACGATGAACACTGTATAAAAATAGGGAAAGATCTAAATTGTAATGTCGCTTATTTTAGTTTGAGTGAAGACGGTGATTTCATCAAAAAACTTTGTGCCGAAGGAAAAACGGTTGCTGTATATGAAAACGGATTTATTACTATCAAAAAAGGCGAATGGAAAATCCGTATCGAACGCGCCACTCACGTACCTTTAACGCTGGGCGGAAAAGCAAAATTCATGATTGCCAATGTACTTGCGGCAACTTTAGCGAGTTATTTATGGGGTTTTAAAACCGAGGATATTAGTTTGTCCTTACAGACTTTTATTCCAAGTGCGGCACAAACTCCGGGGCGTATGAATATTTTTGAGTTCAAAAAATTCAAAGTATTGATTGATTTTGCTCATAATCCATCGGGTTACAAAGGAGTAGAAGAATATTTGCAAAGTGTCGATGCGACCAAGAAAATTGGAATTATTGCTGGTGTCGGAGACCGTCGGGACGAAGACATTAAAGAATGTGCTTTTATAGCAGCAAGAATGTTCGACCACATTATCATTCGACAAGAAAAATACCTGAGAGGAAGAACCGAAGAGGAAATTATTGATTTAATACTCGAAGGAATTAAAAATTCAGGCAAAATAGTTACTTATGAAATTATTCCTAAAGAAACTGAAGCCATAAAACATGCCATCAATTGTGCCGAAGAAGGGAGTTTTATTACTGCATTAAGCGATGTGGTTACTAATGCGATCGATATTGTACAAGAATATTTGGATAAAGAAAACGAACACGGAAGCATTTAATTTTTTTTAGGAGCTATTTCCTGCTTTCCATTGCAATCAGGGCTAAAAAACAAAAAGCCAATCGGTATCGATTGGCTTTTTTGTTTTATACTAAGTCTTCTGTTTTTTCTTCTTGGCCGCAGGAAACAACACATTATTCAAAATCAAGCGATAGCCGGGAGAATTCGGATGTAAATCCAAAACTGTGGGCGCATCTCCCACCTGATGCTGAAAATCTTCGGGATCGTGACCTCCATAAAAAGTGAACATTCCTTTTCCTTTTTCACCATGAATGTACCGCGCTTCACCGTTCAACTCACAAGTCCCCATCACCAAAATATTCGATTTTATCAGCGACGCATCAAAAGAAGTCGTCTGTCCCATAAATCCTTTGACCAACTGCGTATGATTTTGACACAACATACTCGGAATTGGATCCCACTTTGCCGAAAATTCCATTAAGGTAAAATAATCTTTATCCATTAAAATCCTTCTTTTCGAAGTCATATCAATATCCGAAAATTCATATTGCTCTGGTCTTCGTTCTAAAATAAAATCTTTGAAAGCAAACGAATTATTATAATTCATCTTCGATTGATAATTGGCTTCGCTGGCATCACCGTCAAACATGGCTTCGCAAATATCCACACCATCTGCTGCCAAAGCAATATCAAAACTATCCGTTGCGGAACACATCGCAAACATAAATCCGCCGCCAATCACAAAGTCCCTGATTTTTTTGGCTACTGCACCTTTTTCTTGTGACACTTTGGAATAGCCTAATTTTGTGGCCAATGTTTCGGCATCTTTCTTTTGTTCGATATACCAAGGCGCATTTTTGTAAGCTCCATAAAATTTACCGTATTGGCCCGTAAAATCTTCATGATGCAAGTGCAACCAATCGTAAAGTAGTAGTTGATCACTTAAAACTTCTTCATCATAAATGGGTGTAAAAGGAATTTCGGCATACGTCAAAACCAGCGTTACCGCATCATCCCAAGGCTGTTTCCCTTTGGGTGTATAAACCGCTATTTTGGGTGCTTTTTCTAATACTACCGTTTCCATATTTTGAGAAGGACTCGAAATCTCCTCTAGAATTCTGGCTTCTTCACTATCGGAAAGAATTTCAAAACTCACTCCCCGAATCTGACATTCTTTGCGTATTTCTTCAGCATCAGGCAGTAAAAAAGAACCACCTCGATAATTGAGCAACCAGCTTGCTTTATAATTTTTATCCAAACACCAATACGTAATTCCATAAGCCTTCAGATGATTTTGCTGCGTAGTTTCATCCATTGGCAACAAAATAAAAGAAGCCTTCGCCGAAAAGGAAATAAAAATGAATAAAATATAGAGGGACTTCTTGAAAGACATTACCGTTTTTATTTCAAAGATAATCGTTTTTAGGAGATGAAAATCATAAAAAAATAAGCTAAGACAATCACAATAAGACTGATTAAGCAGAGTAATGCTAATTTTTAAACTGATATTAAAATTAAACACGAATTTCACGAATTTACACGAATTAATTTGTGCAAATTCGTGAAATTCGTGTTTAATATGCTATCCAATTTTTAGCGGTAAATGATTGTTTTATATTTTAGAACGGTACATCACTGTCGTCGTCCGGGTCATTCAGATTACTTCCAAAAGCTTCATTAGCCGATGGCAGGTTTTTAGTAATAAAAGGATTGTCATCTTGATTCATACTCGATGGCAAGTCATCATAACCTCCACTGTAATCTTCCAGATTATCAAATTTACCCAGATGTCCAATAAACTTCAAACGAACATTTTCTATACTACCATTACGGTGTTTTGCAATCATTATTTCCGCCTGACCTGCAGTTGGAGAGGCTTCATCATCATCCCATTCGTCAATTTTGTAATATTCAGGACGGTATAAAAACGATACAATATCGGCATCTTGCTCAATCGCACCCGATTCACGAAGGTCAGAAAGTAAAGGCCTTTTACTGGAGCCACGGGTTTCCACCGCACGCGACAATTGAGAAAGTGCAATTACAGGAACATTCAATTCTTTTGCCAATGCTTTTAAGTTTCGGGAAATCGTCGAAATTTCCTGCTCTCTGTTTCCTCCGCCTTTTCCGTTTCCACCGGCCGTCATCAATTGCAAATAATCAACAATGATAATTCGGATTCCATGTTGCGAAACCAAACGTCTCGCTTTTGCTCTTAAGTCAAAAATAGACAATGATGGTGTGTCATCAATATACAGCGGGGCTTTTTCTAAATTTTTAACTTTGGTACTCAATTGTTCCCATTCGTGTTTTTCCAGTTTACCGGTACGCAATTTCTCCGATGACAAACCTGTTTCGGAAGAAATCAAACGGGTGATCAACTGAACCGACGCCATCTCCAGAGAAAACAAGGCAACTGGCATTCCGAAGTCAATGGCCATATTTCGTGCCATCGATAATACAAATGCGGTTTTACCCATTGCTGGTCTTGCCGCTATAATAATTAAATCACTTGGTTGCCAACCCGAAGTAATCTTATCTAATTTATCAAAACCAGTCGCTACACCGCTCAATCCTTCTTGACCGGCAATTTCTTCGATTCTTTTTTTGGCTTGTAAAACTAAACTCTGGGCTGTTTCAGAACTTCGTTTTATGTTTCCTTGTGTTATTTCGTATAATTTGGATTCGGCTCTGTCTAATAAATCAAAAACATCCGTTGTTTCATCGTAAGAATCTTCAATAATTTCCGTAGAAATTCGAATCAAACTGCGTTGAATAAATTTTTGAAGAATAATCCTGGAATGAAATTCAATGTGTGCCGAAGACGAAATCTTTTGCGTCAGCTGAATTAAGTAAAAATCTCCTCCTGCCAACTCTAATTTTGCATTTTTCTTGAGTTGGGCAGAAACGGTTAATAAGTCAATAGGCTGCGTTTCTGTAAACAGTTGAACGATAGCCTCAAAAATATGTTTGTGTGCATCTTTATAAAAAGCGTCGGGTTGTAAAATGTCAATTACATCATCTACCCCTTTTTTATCAATCATCATGGCGCCAAGCACAGCCTCTTCTAAATCGAGAACCTGTGGTTGCAATTTTCCTTTTTCAAGGCTTATTATAGTAGTTTTATCAACCTTCACAGGATTAATATTTCTGAAGTTTTCCATAGAGCGAAAGTAACAAAAATTAAAAAAATATCTTCATTGAGTTGTTACAAATAATTGTTCATAAGTAACTATTTTTTGTTTATAACCATAAAAAAATCCGAAACTGTAAGGCTTCGGATTAAATATCAATTTGTAAGATTTTACTCTTTATATTCACCCATTTTACTGTATTTGTCCATTCTTCTGGCAACTAATTCTTCTGTTGATAAGTCTTTCAACTCATTGAATCCTTTCATGATATATTGCTCTACCGTTTTGAAAGCCGTCTCTCTATCGTAATGCGCTCCACCTAATGGTTCAGGGATAATATCATCCACTAATTTTTGCTTTTTCATGTCAGCTGAAGTCAACTTCAATGCTTCGGCAGCTTGTTCTTTATATTCCCAGCTTTTCCATAAAATAGAAGAACATGATTCAGGAGATATAACAGAATACCAAGTGTTTTCCATCATATATACTTTATCACCCACACCTATTCCTAATGCTCCACCAGAAGCGCCTTCTCCTACAATAACAGTAATAATTGGCACTTTTAGACAAATCATTTCGAATATGTTTCTGGCAATTGCCTCACCTTGACCGCGTTCTTCGGCTTCTAATCCTGGATAAGCTCCTGGAGTGTCAATTAAAGTCAAAACTGGAATACCAAATTTCTCTGCCATTTTCATCAATCGCAACGCTTTTCTATATCCTTCTGGATTTGGCATCCCAAAATTACGAAACTGACGTGTCTTAGTATTAAATCCTTTTTGTTGACCTACAATCATAAAAGATTGTCCGTCAATTTTCCCTAAACCACCAATCATGGCTTTATCGTCTTTGAAACCTCTGTCCCCGAAAAGTTCCAGGAAAGTATCTCCACACAAAGCACGTACGTGATCCATTGTGTAGGGACGACTAGGATGTCTTGATAGTTGTACACGTTGCCAAGCAGTCAAGTTTTTATAAATATGTCTTTTGGTTTCTTCTAGTTTCTTGTTGATTTGCTTACAAGTATTAGTAACATCAACATCCGATTCTTGACCAATAACTAGACATTTATCTAACTGTTCTTCTAGTTCTTTTATTGGAAGTTCAAAATCTAAATATTCCATAGGATTTCTTCGTTTTGTTTTTAATTGGAACGGCAAATATAAAATTTTAAATCGTTCAAAGAGGTAAATTTTATATTTATGTGTCTTACGACACTTTATAAAGTGCTAAAATCATTCTTAAAAGGAACATAAAACAACGCTATTTTTTTATTTAACAAATGAAAATAAAGCACTTACAAATGAACTGCTTTTATCTTTTGAAATTAAAAGTACAAAACCAATCTTACTCCATAAATGAAGCTTAGTTTATAATTACTTCTTTTCTTTTGCCAATTCTTTTCTGGATTTGTAAGCTTTTAAGTATTCTCCTTTTGGAGTTCCGTCATCAAAAGAGCTATATTTTATTACTGTTCTTACGCCTTGACGTGCTTCTTCATTCGTGAAATTTTCATATTCAATACGATACAATGCAGAATACATTTCGGCACGACCGATACCATGATAACAATGAATCAACACTGGATAATTGTCTTTGTTATCCATTATTTTGAAAAATCGGTCTAAATTCTCTTGTTTTGGAACCTGATCTGAACCATTATTGAAATAATTTACTCCTTTTATTTTAGCTACCGCAACTTGCTCGGCAGTAAGTTCAGCTGGAATCTCAGGGTTATTCTTTAAATCCGTAGTTCCTGGAAAACGCAAATCGACAATCGATTTTATATGGTATTTCTTAACATAACTTTCGATCTCATCTGGTGGAATCACTCCTGACTTGTACACTTTTCCTTCGGTAATCGTTTCAAAATTATGGTTGATGTTCATATCATAAACATATTTCCCCACCAATATTAAAACGATTGCAAGGATTGAAAATCCAATTATTTTTTTATTCTTTTTCATCTTGTAAAATTATTAAAACTTATTGTTTAAAATACATTTTCTTATCCACCACTCTATCCATATAATCTTGAATAAAAGCTTTGCAATTAAGCTCTATTTCATTCATTTCAGGATTTCGTTTTTTTATTAAATTATTTTTTAATGCTTTATCATTTTTATCATAAAACCCTAACGCAGTTTTACCGTCAAATGTACAGATATAATTCCCTTTAGAAAACTGATATATATTTCCTGTTGAATTAATAACAAACGGCTGACTTGATTTTTTGTCCAATAAACTTCTGCCCCAACTTCTAAATGGTTTCCTATACCCAATCATATCCAAAATCGTAGGGTAAATATCAATTTGTTGTGCCAAATCATCATCAACGCCTACATACTTACTATTGGGTTTATAAATGATAATAGGGACTGCAAAATGGTTAATCGCTTTTTGATATTCATCATAATAAATTTGGTTACAGTGATCTGCAACCAGAACGAAAATGGTATTGGAAAACCAAGGTTTCTTTTTGGCTTCATCAAAAAATCGTTTCAGGGCAAAATCCGTATACTCCGCACATTTATGAATAGGAACACCGCCCTCATGAAATCTATTTTTATATTTCTCCGGAATAATATAGGGTTCATGAGACGAAACTGTAAAAACGGAAGCAAAAAATGGGGTCTTCTTTTTGTCTAAAGTGTTTTTCATGTACTGAAGAAAAGGCTCATCCCAAATTCCCCAAAAACCATCAAATTGAGAATCGTCATTGAACTCCGTTCTTCCATAATAATTATCAAAACCTAATATATTCCCGAAACCTAAAAAGCCCATAGAACCATTGGCAGCACCATGGAAAAAAGACGTATTATAGCCTTCACTTTCTAAAGTGGATACAAGGGATTCTATTTTCTGTTTTGGATAAGGAGACGACGTAAAGGCATCTTTGAATGATGGAATTCCTGCTAAAACGGATGACATTCCGTGAATCGACTGTCGTCCATTTGCGTAAGCATTTGTAAAAATCATGCTGTGCTGCGATAAGGAATCCAGAAAAGGAGCATGGCTCTTATAATTCGGGATTTTTGAATTTTTATTAAAAGCACCTATGTACTCACGTCCATAACTTTCGAGAATAAACACCACCACATTAGGCTTAGTCGCAGGATTATTATGATATTGTTTAATCGGCTGTACTTTTTCCAGAATCACTTGTTCGTTGACATTCGGATAATTGGGTTTCAGGAAACTGTTGCTAAACAACGTTCTGATAATGGCAAAAGGCGTATTGAGCACAATATCCGATTGAACGATATTTTTCACATGTCTACTGGCGTCCAAAAGGTTAATAGGTCGCGTTGCTTTATTAAAATCACCACCACGAATTCCTCCGATTATAAGTAAAACAACCCAAAAAAACCCAATGGTTGAGAATCCAAAATAATGCAGTTTTTTTGACGGTACAGCAACCGCAACAATTACTTTTTTATACAAATAAATCCAAAGCGCTGAAAATAATACAAATAAGATAAAAACATACCAATAGTCATATAGAAAACTAAAAAGCAATACTTTCTTATTTGTTTCATGTTTCAAGACATTCAGGACTACAATTGTTGTGCGTGCAAAAGTATATTTGTAATAAATAAAATCAATAAAATTAGTCGCATAAGCCACTAAATTAGTCCCAAAATAAAGATAAAAAAGAGATTTTTGATAGCCTGAATTCGTGTTTTTCCAAAAGGGTAAAATCGAAAAAACAATAAACAGCAAATTCACATATAAAATTGCAGTCGTATCGAAGGCCAAACCATAATAACAAAGTGAAAGTAAATCTGAAATAGAATCTACTTTTAACAAATTAATATTAAAAATATAAAATAGAATTCGAGCTATGAAGTAAAAAATATAAGCTAACGAAAGTCTGTATATCAGAACCTTGTATTCATTTAAGCGCAAGTGTTTGTGCATTTCAAAGTAAATTAGTTGTAAAAGAAGTGCAAAGATATTACAATTAATCTGTTAGCCACAGTTAAAATTTATACAAAAAAGGGAATCGAATCTTGAAAATCAGTTTTACAATCCATTAACTCTAATTACTAAACACCTTTTAAAGAGCCATTTATCCTAAATATTCTTTTTATAATAATGCTTAATCACTCCGTTTAAGATTACGGTAATTACTATTATAATAGCTCCAATGTAAAACTCAAAACTCATTTTTTCTTTTCCGCCAAGGATAAAATAAGCCAACACAATTCCGTAAACCGGTTCTAGATTCGTCGTCAGCATTACGGTGTAAGGAGTCAGTTTCTGCATCACTTTTACCGAAGCGGTAAATGCATAAGCAGTACAAATAGATGCTAAAATCAAAATTAAAACCCAATTACTGAATGTCAAAACAAAGAAATCCAAAGAGAATTTACCCTGAAATAAAAAGTAAACCGTAATAAAAGAAACACCGGCGAGAAACTCATAAAATGAAATTACCGATGGATCGTGATCTGCAATTAACTTTCCGTTCATAAGGGTAAACAAAACCCCTAATATAATGGCCGCCAAAGCGTAAAGCATCCCTTCCAGATAATTGACTTCTACTTTCATAATCAATCCTAATCCTGCAATGATAATCAGTCCAAAGAAAACTTCATACCACAACACTTTTCTGCCATAAAAAAGAGGCTCTAATACCGAGGCAAAAAAAGCACCCAAAGAGAAAACCGAAAGTGTGATGGAAACATTGGAAACATGGATGGCTTTGAAAAAAAAGATCCAATGCAACGCAATCAATAACCCAACGAAAATCAATTTTAAGAATGATTGCAACGGAATTCTAAATGACTTTTTTTTGAATACAATAAACAATCCTAGAAAAACACTGGCAAAAAGCATTCGATACCAAACCAATGCATCCGGTTTTATGGTGATTAAAGCTCCTAAAATAGCGGTAAAACCCCAGATAAAAACAATTAGATGCAGGTTTAAGTAAGGCTTTAATTTATCGTTTTGCATTGCGTAATAAATAAATGGCTAAAATACCAAAAGCCATATTAGGCAACCAAACAGCCAGCATGGCAGGAATACTTGATTTCTCAGCTAGTACACCAAAGATTTTATCAAAAAACACAAAGGCAAAAGCTAAGGCGATTCCTATCGCTAAATTCATTCCCATTCCGCCTCTGCGTTTCATTGAGGAAACGGAAACCGCAATAATGGTCAGAATAAATGCCGAAACCGGAACACTGAATTTCTTATATAAAACCACTAAATAAACATTGATATTAGACGAACCCCGCTTTTTCTCTTTATCAATAAAGTTGATAAGTTTATTCAAGCTTAGGGTTTCAGCGATATATACAACAGGAGCTAAATCCTCTAAATCAAAACTAAAACGGGCCTCTTTTTCAGCCAATTTTTCAATTTTATCACCATTGACCCCTACCGTTCTTTTGGTATAATCATACATAGTGTACGTCTTACTTTTTGGGTTCCATTTTATTCTGCTTGCCGAAATTTTATAAATCAGTTTCTCTTTATCAAACTTTTCCAATGAAAAATTAAAAGCAGTCTTTGACAGCGTATTAAAGCTATTCACGTAGATAAATTCAGTATCGCTGATTTGTCGGTACACATCAGTATCGTCACCTCGCATGGCTTCTTTACCTCCAGTACGCAAATACGTATACCTGAAATTATTAAATCCTTCGCTGGCAGCAGGAACCACAAAAAATCCCATCAACAATACGAAAACAGAAACCATTGAAGCCCCTATAATGTAAGGCCTTAAAAAACGGGTAAAAGAAATCCCCGAACTCAAAATGGCGATAATCTCCGTGTTGTTGGCTAGTTTCGAAGTAAACCAAATAATGGATAAAAATAAAAATATCGGGAACAAGGAATTGGCAAAATAAACCGTGAAATTATAATAGTAAATCGCAATTTCAACAAATGGTATTTTGTTCTCGAGCATGAAATTAATCTTCTCCGAAACATCAATAATAATCCCAATAGGTATAAACATCAACAACATAACCGAAAAAGTGGCTAAATATCTTTTTAAGATGTACTTGTCTATTATTGTTAGCATATTTTAAATTATGAATTATGAATTATGAATTATGAGTTACTAGCTAACTCATAATTCATTATTCATAATTATTTTATAGTCTTTGGTTCATATTCTTCACCATCATTTCTTTCCACGGTCTGAAATCGCCCGCTAAGATATGTTTTCTGGCCTCACGAACCAACCACATATAAAATCCAAGATTATGGATTGTAGCAATTTGTTTCCCCAGGTATTCATTGGCAGCAAAAAGGTGACGCAAATACGCTTTGGTATATTCCGTATCAACATATGTGATTCCCATTTCGTCAATAGGTGAAAAATCAGCTTCCCACTTTTTGTTTTTGATATTAATCGAACCGTTAGCTGTAAATAACATTCCGTTTCTGGCGTTACGCGTAGGCATCACACAGTCAAACATGTCAATTCCAAGGGCAATATTCTCCAGAATATTTATCGGAGTTCCAACGCCCATCAGGTAACGGGGTTTGTCTTCGGGAAGGATTTCACAAACTATTTCGGTCATGGCATACATTTCCTCTGCAGGTTCCCCTACTGAAAGTCCGCCAATCGCATTTCCTTGTTGATTTGAATTCGCAATATATTCAGCTGATTGTTGGCGTAAATCTTTATAACAACTTCCTTGAACAATTGGGAAAAACGTTTGCTCGTATCCGTATTTAAAAGGCTGCGTGTCTAAATGATTGATGCAACGGTCTAACCAGCGGTGCGTCATTTTCATCGAACGTTTTGCGTAGTTATAATCACATGGATACGGCGTACATTCATCAAAAGCCATGATAATATCGGCACCTATGGTACGTTGAATTTCCATCACATTCTCTGGCGTAAAAAAGTGGTATGAACCGTCTATATGTGATTTGAACTTCACGCCTTCTTCCTTAATTTTTCTATTGGCCGAAAGCGAATACACTTGGTATCCACCGGAATCCGTCAAAATATTGCGGTCCCAGTTCATGAATTTATGTAAACCACCTGCTTTCTCCAAGATTTCGGTTTGTGGTCGCAAGTATAAATGGTAGGTATTCCCCAAGATAATATCCGGGTTTATATCGTCTTTCAATTCGCGTTGATGAACACCTTTTACAGAACCTACGGTCCCTACAGGCATAAAAATTGGGGTTTCAATCACACCGTGATCAGTGGTAATACTTCCTGCTCTGGCTTTGGACAGCGGATCTTTTTTTAATAAATCAAACTTCATAAACACGTTTTTCTCCCGACCGTTCGGAACGGCAAAGATAGGTTAATTTGACCCCCCCATCAAAAAAATATTTTTCTTCCGATGAAATGAAAAAGGGGATTCCTGACAACCAAAATTTAAATACTTTCTTTTAAGAAAATTAGATAATTACATCATTTAATTACAATTTGTGAATTCCCATTTTGCAAGGGTTTTCAAATCGTTTTTTGAATTCAATGAATCTTCTAAAATTTAAAATTTGGGTGTAACTTATCATCCTTATCAGAACTTGAACCATTATAGGATTTAAAATCATCAGCTAAAAAGCTAGCTACTTTATCAGCGTCTCCACTAACAAATGCTTGGGTCATGGCTTCAACCGCATTAATTGCAGGATGCTCTACATAAATAGTTCCATTAGTTTACTTTTGTCCGTAAGTGATGCAAGTAGCGACCAACAATACAATTGAGAATTTTTTTTCACATTTAATTGATTTTTAGTTATAAAGACCTTAAATTTAACAAAAAAAAACACTGATTTTTAATACATTATGCTATTATTATTTTTAGTTAAATTGAAATTAAGGAGCGCTAATCTAAAATTTTAGACGCCACTTTGGAATGAATTTTTAACCAATAGATTCTTTATTTATATTTAGTACAGTATTACTCTTTTTTTGCTCATTTTGTCCCGTTTTTCCATCATCACATAGTCTTTCATTTTCATCATTTTAAAAAATGATTATCCATACAGTACTATCAAATTACATTTTTGAAATACAGTTCTTATTTTTTATAATTCTAAAACAACACATAAACATTTAATTAACAGACTATTGAATACATTTTATTTAACTTTATGTGTTATATAGGTAACAATTAAAAATTATAAAAATGGAAACAAAGAATCAATCAACAGCAACCACTGAATCCAACAAACAAAAACTCGTAATAGTAAGAGAATTTGATGCATCCCGAGAGCTTGTTTGGAAAGCTTGGACAGATCCTGAAAGTTGTAAGAAATGGTGGGGACCAAAAAATTTTACTTGCCCGGTCTGTAAAATAGATTTTAAAGTTGGAGGTAAATATCTTAATTGCATGCGATCTTCTGAGGGTAAGGAATTTTGGGGCACAGGAACTTACCTCGAAATTGTCCCTATAGAGCGAATTGTTTGCACGGATTCATTTGCAGATGAGAAAGGGAATGTCGTTTCTGCGACACATTATGGCATGGAAGGTTTCCCGCTAGAATTGCGGGTAACCGTTACATTTGAAGAGCATGAAGGAAAAACAAAAATGACTCTTGTTCATGAAGGGATTCCATCAGGAAAAATAACCGATTTAACCAATGTCAGTTGGAACGAATCTTTTGACAAGCTTGCGGAAAGTTTAAAATAATTCTGAAAGAGCCTTACTAAAAAAATATTTCTCAAAAAAGAATCTCTACTACCCGAACAGACCATCCCAAATAATCTTAATATCAAATACTTAACCATTTATTTTAGAAAATGCAAATTTGATACAACCATCACTACAATTGTATGATTTGGTTGTTCATCCCATACTTTTAAATTTCATTTTTTGCAATAATTCCTAAATTATTCAACTATGATGGAAGGACTAAATACAGCGGAAGCTCAAGAAAAACTAAAAATTTTTGGTTTTAATGAATTGCCATCATCAAAACCAAAATCCATTTGGCTCATCGCCTTGGAAGTCATGAAAGAGCCCATGTTCATTTTATTGATTAGCTGTGGGGTACTCTATATTCTATTGGGCGATTACAGAGAAGGCATTATTTTACTTTCTGCCATTTTGCTTATCATTTTCATCACTTTTTACCAATATCAGAAAACCGAAAAAGCACTGGAAGCACTCAAAAAACTGTCTTCGCCACGCGCTTTGGTGATTCGGGACGGAAAAGAAATCCGAATTCCCGGACGCGAAGTAGTTCCGGATGATATCATTTTATTAAATGAAGGTGATCGGATTGCCGCTGATGCAAAAGTGCTCGACACCATAAATCTCATCGTTGATGAATCATTGCTTACTGGCGAATCAGTTGCAGTAACGAAAAACGTACAAACCGATGCATCGGATTCACATGGATTGGTTTTCAGCGGAACGCTTGTGGTACAGGGAAAAGGATTTGCAAAGGTTTTTGCTACCGGAACAAAAACACAGTTTGGAAAAATTGGAATCTCTTTACAAAATATTGAGGAAGATGAAACCCGCTTGCAAAAAGAAATGAAAGTGTTGATTCGGAATCTATTCCTGATTGGTATTTTTATCAGCATTGGCATCATTGCAACCTTCTATTTCACTAGAGGAAATTTCATTCAAGCATTACTGAACGGACTTGCTGCTGCGATGTCCATTTTACCCGAAGAGTTTCCCGTTATTCTTACCGTATTTCTGGCTTTGGGTGCCTGGCAATTATCCAAAAAAAATGTGCTGACCAGAAAACCTTCCGCTATTGAGACATTAGGTTCGGCAACTGTTTTATGCACGGATAAAACAGGAACCATTACCCAAAATAAAATGGAAATTGCCACTATTTATGATGGTCAGGAAATCGTTCTAAAGAGTATTTTCCATGAGAAACAAAATCAGATCTCAAATTTAGTTGTTGCCGCACATTATGCTTCTAGAAAAGATGCGATTGACCCGATGGAACAGGCGATTTACAAAACACATGAAGCAATAATTTCGCACAAAAAATCAGACCATAAACTCCTAAAAGAATATCCATTAAGCAAAGAATTACTTGCTATGACTCGTGTTACGGAAAATGTCACTGAAAATTCCATATCTGTTTCTGCCAAAGGCGCCCCGGAAGCTATTTTTAAACTTTGTAAAATGAATGAAGAGGAAACGACAAAACATTTTTCAGCCGTACATCAAATGGCCGAGCAAGGATATCGAGTTATTGCTGTTGCAAATGCTGCACATCATAAGGAACAACTTCCAGATTCGCAACATGAATTTGACTTCAGTTTTCTGGGGCTTATTGGTCTAGAAGACCCCATTCGTCCAGAAGTCCCCCAAGCCATAAAAGAGTGCCATGAAGCCGGTATGCAAGTGATTATGATAACCGGCGATTTTCCCGCTACTGCAAAAAGTATTGCTTTATCCATAGGTCTTCATGCCAATAAAGGAATTATTTCTGGAGATGAGTTAACTGCAATGAGTGATGAGGAACTAAAATTAAAAATAACTAAAACCAATGTTTTCGCACGCGTAATTCCTGAACAAAAACTGAGGATTGTTCAAGCCTTGAAAGCCAATAACGAAATCGTGGCAATGACAGGCGACGGAGTAAATGATGCACCTGCCTTGAAAGCGGCCAATATTGGTATTGCGATGGGAAATAAAGGAACGGATGTAGCTAGAGAAGCCTCTTCGCTCGTTTTATTGGATGATAACTTCGCTTCCATTGTTTCGGCAATTCGCTCCGGAAGAAGGATTTTTGATAATCTGCAAAAAGCAATGTCGTATGTTCTCTCCATTCATATTCCTATAATCGGGCTTACCCTTTTACCTGCATTCAATACTTCAATTCCATTGTTATTGATGCCGCTGCATATTGTTTTTATGGAATTGATAAATGATCCCGTTTGTTCCATTGCGTTCGAATCAGAGCAGGAAGAAAAAGGAATCATGCAACGTCCTCCCAGAGATCCAAACGAACAATTTTTTGGCGGAAGAAAGATTATACTTAGTGTCATGCAAGGCTTTTTATTGTTGGCTATGGTTTTATCGGTTTATTTATTTTCCAAATTCCAAGAATATCCCGAAGGAGAAATAAGAGCTATCGTCTTTTCGGCACTACTGCTTGGAAATATTTTTATCATTTTGACCAATATTTCAAAAACAAGAAACGTTATCTCCGTAATAACCGAAAGAAATCCAGTTACAATCCCCATTCTGCTAACAGCCATCATAATGTTACTGCTGATTATTTCCATTCAGTCGTTGCGGAATACTTTTAATTTTGAAGTAACGAATTACAATCATTTTATACCTTCTATTTTAGGAGCGATTGGTATCCTTATCCTTCTTGAAACCATAAAATATTTTAAAAACAGAAGCATACAAAATAAAAAATCCTTTGTGTAACAAAAGTTACTGTGCAACGCTTATTCTTGCTTTACTTTTGTATCATAATTTAGTTAAACGTTATTTGATTAATTAAAAAACATAAAAATGAACTTAGAAAAAATAATCAAAGAAAACAAGGAACTGTCGTAGATGTGCGTTCCCATGCTGAATTTATGGGTGGTCATGTAGCCGATTCGATTAATATTCCACTGAATGAAATTCCGCAAAGAGTAGAAGAATTACGAAATCTTAAAACACCGTTAGTACTTTGTTGCGCATCGGGAAACAGAAGCGGACAAGCACAACTTTTCCTGACTGAACATGGAATCGAATCTTATAATGGTGGTTCCTGGTTAGATGTAAATTATCATCAATCTCAAAATAAATAAAATGATTAATACACTCAAAAATTTATTTGGATTTGGTCCAAAAGTAAATTATACCGATTTAGTACAGCAAGGAGCTATTATTCTGGATGTTCGAAGCAAAGGGCAATATGCAGGCGGACACATAAAAGGTTCCCTAAATATTCCGGTTGATACTTTAAGTAACAATCTTTCTAAACTCAAAGATAAGAACCAATCAATAATCACTAGTTGTGCCTCAGGTATGCGAAGTGCTTCAGCAAAAAGTATTTTGAAATCAAATGGATTTACTAAAGTGTACAATGGTGGCGGTTGGAGTAGTCTTCAAAATAAAATTGGTTATTAAAATAAAAGTCCCCACAGCAATAAAGCAGTACGTTAAATTTTGGAAAAAATCATACTATTCGTATTTACAATTAGTTAATTAACAATTGATTCGATTCTAGTTTGTTTAATTTTATACTATTAAAAAAGTAAGTAGTGAGTTTGTAATACACCAACAACAAATTTTAATATTTACAACAATTAATCTTAAAAAAACAACTATTATGAGACCTGAAAGTAGTAAAAACGAACCTTTTAAAGGAGCTGTTCAAGCAAAATCAAACGCGGCACATGGATTGAGAGATTTATTTGAAGTTGGATTGAAAGACATTTATTGGGCTGAAAAAGTATTGACTAAAACGTTGCCAAAAATGGTAAAAAATGCTTCATCGCCAGAATTAGTTAACTCATTAAAAAACCAGTTAAGCGAAACACAAGAACACGTTTCCCGTCTGGAAAAAATATTTGAAGTAACAGGTATTGCACCTACAGCAAAAAAATGCGATGCTATGCAGGGTATATTGAAAGAGACCAATGGACTTATCAGAGAAACCGATATTGGTATGGTACGTGATGCTGGGCTTATTGCTGCAGATCAAAAGGTAAAACATTACGAAATTGCAACCTATGGCACTTTACATGCTTTTGCAAAAACGCTAGGTGAAAATAAAGCGGCGGAATTGCTCGCTATGAATCTTAGTGAAGAGAAAAAAACGGATGCTAGATTAACTGGAATTGCATTATCTGCTATCAATAGAGAAGCTTATAGAGCTGATTCAATTACAAATACTTAGAATGTAATTTAATTGGACGAACAGTAATTTCTTATTGTTTCTCTATTTTACATAAAGCCTGCTTATGCGGGCTTTTTTTATGGATTAGTCTCATCTAAATTAGTAATTCAGATTATCACAAACTGTAACGGATTGTATATTAAATATTCAAAAAAACGTTTGCTGTAACCCTAAATAAAAATTACATTTGCACCAGTTTAACTTTTACACACAAAATGAAGCCTAACACACAACAATTAAACGATTTAACTATCCAAGTCAGAAGAGATATTCTTCGAATGGTTCACGCTGTAAACTCAGGTCACCCAGGAGGTTCTCTAGGTTGTACTGAATTTCTTGTAACCTTGTACCAAAACTTGATGGAACGCAAAGAAGGATTTGATATGGACGGAATTGGAGAAGACCTTTTCTTCCTTTCAAACGGGCATATTTCTCCTGTATTTTATAGCGTTTTAGCTAGAAGTGGTTATTTCCCAGTATCGGAACTAGCAACTTTCCGTTTGATCAATTCAAGATTACAAGGACACCCAACTACTCATGACAGTTTACCTGGAGTACGTATTGCATCAGGTTCTCTTGGACAAGGATTATCTGTAGGAATTGGAGCTGCACAAGCAAAAAAATTAAATGGTGACAACCATATTATTTACACGCTTCACGGTGATGGTGAATTACAAGAAGGTCAAAACTGGGAAGCAATTATGTATGCTTCTGCTAAAAAAGTAGACAATCTTATCGCTACAATCGACCTTAACGGGAAACAGATTGATGGTACAACTGACGAAGTTTTAGCAATGGGAAGTATCCGCGCTAAATTTGAAGCTTTTGATTGGGATGTTTTGGAAATTGAAAAAGGAAACGACATTGAAGCTATTATTGCTGGAATGAATGATGCTAAATCAAGAACTGGAAAAGGAAAACCAGTTTGTGTATTGTTGCATACTGAAATGGGTAACGGAGTAGATTATATGATGTACAGTCATGCTTGGCATGGTAAAGCACCAAATGATGCTCAACTTGACAATGCTTTAGGACAAAATTATAATACTGGAGGTAATTCAGACTACTAGGAAGTATTCAGTAATTAGTGTTCATTAGAATACTGCCAAAAATCTAAATTAAGAAATGAAAAAATATACAAATACAGGAAGTAAAGATACTCGTTCGGGTTTTGGAGCGGGAATGACCCAATTAGGTCAAACCAATGAAAATGTTGTGGCACTTTGTGCTGACTTAATTGGTTCATTAAAATTTGATGATTTCAAGAAAAATCACCCAGAGCGTTTTTTCCAAATTGGAATTGCTGAAGCGAATATGATTGGAATTGCAGCGGGTTTAACTATTGGAGGAAAAATTCCTTTCACTGGAACTTTCGCTAACTTCTCTACAGGAAGAGTTTATGATCAAATTCGTCAATCAGTTGCTTATTCTGAGAAAAATGTAAAAATTTGTGCTTCACATGCAGGATTAACTTTAGGTGAAGATGGTGCAACACACCAAATCCTTGAAGACATAGGATTAATGAAAATGTTACCGGGAATGACCGTAATCAACACTTGTGATTACAATCAAACTAAAGCGGCTACATTAGCAATTGCAGATCATCATGGTCCTGTTTATTTGCGTTTTGGTCGTCCGGTAGTACCTAACTTTATGCCATCTGATGAGCCTTTCGTAATTGGAAAAGCAATTGTTTTAAACGAAGGTGCTGATGTAACTATTGTTGCAACAGGACATTTAGTTTGGGAAGCACTTATTGCTGCTGAAGCATTGGAAGCAAAAGGTATTTCTGCCGAAGTAATCAACATCCATACGATCAAACCATTGGATGAAGAAGCGATATTGAAATCATTGGCAAAAACAAAATGTATCGTTACAGCTGAAGAGCACAATATCCTTGGTGGTCTTGGCGAAAGCGTTTCTAGGGTACTAGCATTAAACAATCCTGCTCCACAAGAGTTTGTTGCGGTAAATGACAGCTTTGGAGAATCTGGAACACCAGAGCAATTAATGGAAAAATATAAATTAAACAATCAAGCGATTGTTGAAGCTGTAGAAAGAGTTATTAAAAGAAAATAATAATTCCTCTTTTGAAATAAAAAATCCCGTTACAATAATTTTGTAACGGGATTTTTGAGTTTAAACCTTATCCTAAAAACAAATCGCTTTTTAGGATAACTTATTTTATAATTTACGGATGACAAGTTGCATCTAAATAATTTTTCTTACCTGAAGTACAACTTGGAATATCTGCAAATGGATAAGGCAATCCGGTAGCTGGATTTTTGATTTCTAATTTAGTGGTATAATTATCGCCATCATCATCTACATCTATAAAATTAGGAATACCATCTCCATCAGTATCATCAGGATTTACAGCAGGAGTAGTAGGATAGCTAGTAGTGCTCCTAAAGTCATGCATATATCCATCTCCGTTTAAATCTTCTAAATAAGACGGAATACCATCTAAATCCTGATCTAATCTATTTATTTCAAATAATTTAAAACTAAACACTAAAGGTGCATACGCCGGAATAATACCGCTTCCAGAAGCATAATATGCCAATCCTGAAGGAATAAACATTACTCCCGCACCAAAATCATTGTGCGTTACTGTTCCATCAGCATTTGAGGTATAAGTACCCGTTTTAAATTGTGGAAAGATTTCTCCCCACCCAGTAATAGTGCTAAATAAACTCAAAAAAGTTTGAGGATATTTAACTTCTTCAAATGGTGTTGAAGTTAGTGTTGTAACTCCTGATGTGGTGATACGCTCTAAATATTCTCCTTTATAAGCTGTTAAAACCCCATCCACATTACAAGGAGCAATACCTGTTCCTGTTCTTAAAACTAGATAATACATTTTATAGGTAACATCATGTAAACTTACATTTCTGGTTTTAAGCTCGTAATCCGTTTGATCGAAAATTGATTTTTGAGTTCCTCCAGTTGGTATCTTTGTAATCGTGATATCTTGATCGTCTGTAAATCCGGGATGATTTATAACAGTTATATAATTTGTTTTTAAATATTCTTCAATGTCAGTATTATCAGTGGCATATTGTACTGCATAATCTCTAAGTGGTTCAACTGTAGCGGTATCATTCTTCGAACATGAAAATAAAGAGATTGTTGTAATTAATAAAATAAAATAATACTTAAATTTGTTCATTATAGCTAATTTTTAAGTGCGCAAGATACAATATTGATTTATTTTTGTAAACTATTTAACTCCGATTTTAGAAAATTTATGAGAATAGACAAATATTTATGGTGCGTACGATACTATAAAACGAGAAACATGGTAACTGAAGCTTGTAAAAAAAATCATGTTACCGTAAATGGTCAGGTTGCCAAGCCTTCAAAGGAGGTTTTTCCTACTGATAAAATCACATTTCGAAAGGACCAAATCACCCAAATCATCACTGTTCTGGATATTCCTGAAAATCGTGTAGGGGCAAAACTGGTAGATATTTATAGACGAAACGATACTCCTGCCGAAGCTTATCAACATTTAGAACTGTTGAAATTATCCAAAGAGCATTATAGAAAAAACGGAACAGGAAGACCTACTAAAAAAGACCGAAGAGACATTGATGAATTTGGCAATGAAATCGTGAACGAGGAAGATGCAGATTAAAATACCCATTCTAAAACTTTAAAACTAAAACAATGAGCAAAAATATCATCTTAACGAATCAGGAAATTGAGCATAAAATAAAAAGAATTGCTTACCAAATCTATGAAACCTTTGTAGATGAAGAAGAAATTGTCATTGCCGGAATTGCAACTAATGGTTTTACTTTTGCAAAAAAAATAGCGCTTGTCCTTGAGACTATTTCTCCTCTTAAAGTTTCACTTTGCGAAGTGCAAATAAACAAACAGAATCCTGAATTACCAATTCATACTTCTTTATCAAAAGAACACTATGCCAATAAAGGATTAGTTCTTGTTGACGATGTTTTAAATTCAGGCACCACACTAATCTATGCCGTGAGACATTTTATCGATGTTCCTTTGAAAAAATTCAAAACAGCGGTCCTATTAGACCGAAACCATAAGAAGTATCCTGTAAAAGCTGATTTCAAAGGTATCTCGCTTTCAACCTCTCTACTAGAACACGTACAGGTCGTTTTTGATGAGGACGGGGATAATTATGCTTATTTAAGCTAAAATTTCAACAATATCCATAACAGTCTCTTCGATTGTTTTATCATCAACAATTACCTTATGTTGCGCTTGATTATAATAAAAACTTCTATCGAATAGATGTTTCGCAATAAACTCTTTCATTTCGTCCTCGCTTTTATCGGCAATAAGAGGACGTTTGCTTTTATTATGATTCAATCTATTAAACAAAGTCTCTATTGAAGCTTTGAGATAAACAGATGTCACATTATCGCTTTTTAGTAGTTCATGATTATTTGCATAACAAGGCGTCCCTCCGCCTAAACCTATAATTAAGTTATCAGGCGAATTTAATAATTCGACAAAAACTTCGTGTTCCAACTTTCTAAAATAAATTTCTCCATACTTTTCAAAAATCGCATTTATAGACAAATTTATTTTTTCTTCAATCTTTTTATCTAAATCCACGAAAGGAATTTCGATAATTTTTGACAGCTTATTCGCAATTGTGGACTTCCCACACCCCATATAACCCAATAATACAATTTTTCTCATTTGAATAAAACCTTACAAATTAAGGTGTTGTGTGATTTTGTTAAAAAAAGACAAATTTATAATAAAATTGCTTGCAAAACTCCAAAATAAGTTCTTATATTTGCACCCGCATTCAAGGAAAGAATATGACTCGATAGCTCAGTTGGTAGAGCACATCACTTTTAATGATGGGGTCCTGGGTTCGAGCCCCAGTCGGGTCACAATTTTAGTGATCAACACATAATTTCCTTGAAGCATTGACTCGATAGCTCAGTTGGTAGAGCACATCACTTTTAATGATGGGGTCCTGGGTTCGAGCCCCAGTCGGGTCACAAAAGGTTGAGTAATTTATTACTTGACCTTTTCTTTTTTAAGGCCACGTGGAGAAACGGTAGACTTGCCAGCTTGAGGGGCTGGTGCTCGCAAGGGCGTGTGGGTTCAAATCCCACCGTGGTCACTTTAAAATTTAAAAAGCCTGTAAAGCATTGTTTTTACAGGCTTTTTAAATTTTATCTTATTTATTGTAAATAACATAAAGATGTTTATATATTTTAATATACTCAATTATAAAATTTAACATCAATACTATTACTGTGCTATATTTAAATAAATTAAAAAATGTAATCCGATAGAGCCTTTTCATTATTCATAAAAATGTAACTTGGCCCTAATTTCTAAATCTTCAATGTCCATAAATGAAAGTTTTTACAATTAGACCTTAAAATTAACTAATATATTTCCAAATAGAGTTTTAAATGAAATGGATAACCAGAGAAAGACCAAAAATTGACCGGTTAGCCTGCCCTTGGTTAATAAAAAAACTTGTTGATAACGATGCTGAATTTATTTACCTCCCATTCAGCGAGGTACTTGATAAAGCAAAAGAATTAGATGCCATTCCATTTGACATTCCAAATGTGGAGTTTACCCATTACAAAGAACAAAGTACCTTTGACTATATTGTAAAAAAATATAAAATTGAAGATCCTGCTATTTTAATTATGGCTGATATTGTACGTGGTGCCGACACAGACAAACACGATATCGCAAAAGAATCAGCGGGACTTTGGGCAATTTCTGCAGGTCTTTCTTATAATATCACCGATGACTATAAGTTATTAGAAACGGGAATGGTTATTTATGATGCACTATACAGTTGGGCTACGCATTTATACAAACAAAATCATTTACAGAATAGTCCATTTGAAAAGATGCTACATGAAGTATATCATAAATTTTTGAAGGAGAAGAAAATAACCAACAAGAAAACACCTGTTTGGGTCAAAGATTTAAAAGCAATTATTCAGGATCAAATTGACGCCCAATTTACTTTTGACTTAAAGAAAATTTCCAACGACCTAGAACTTAATCCTTCTTATTTATCAAGAGAGTTTTCCAAGTATTTTGAAGACCTCAATTTTGGAGATTACGTTAGAAAATTACGAATTGAGAAAGCAATTACTCTTATTCAAAACTCAACCTATACCCTTACCGAAATAGCTTATATGACTGGCTTTTCAGATCAAAGTCATTTTACGAGAATATTCAAACAGAGTACAGGGAAAAATCCTTCTTCTTACCGAAAAAATTCACAAAAAAGTAATCCAGATACAAAAGGTAAATAGCATACTATTTATATCTTGTTAACATACATAGTTTTGTTTTTTATTAATCCAGAAACTCTGTTACTTTTTTAAATTATTTCATAATGAAGGAAAATCAAACATATACTTTAAAAGATTTAGCATTTTATTTTTTGAAATTAGGGACAATTGGTTTTGGTGGTCCGGTAGCATTAGTTGGTTATATGCACAGGGATTTAGTCGAAGACAGAAAATGGATTTCAGAAGAAGAATATAAGGAAGGTTTAGCTTTAGCGCAATTAGCGCCTGGCCCATTAGCGGCACAATTAGGGATTTACCTTGGATTTGTACATTACAGCTTTTTAGGAGCAACTTTGATAGGATTTGCCTTTGTTTTACCTTCTTTTATAATGGTGGTGCTATTAGGAATAGTTTATAAATTATACGGGGGATTGTCTTGGATACAAGCTGTTTTTTATGGCGTAGGTGCAGCTGTTATCGGTATTATTGTAATGAGTTCTTATAAGCTGACGCTAAAATCTATCGGTAAATTCAATTTAGTGTCTTTTAAAACGAATTGGCTATTGTGGCTGTTTTTTATTGTTGCTGTAACTATAACATTAGTAACACAGCAGGAGCAAGTTTTGTTATTTGTATTTGCTGGGCTTTTATATATGTTTGTCAAAGCTCCTCCTAAATGGTTTAATAGTAAAACTGTCAATTCTATTGTTCTATTACAAATAGGCTTTTGGAACTATGAAAATACCACTCTTATGAAAATTGCCCTCTTTTTTGCGGAAGCTGGAGCATTTGTATTTGGTAGTGGATTAGCAATTGTACCATTTTTACACTCAGGAGTTGTAATAGAAAATCAATGGTTATCTGAGCAACAATTTGTAGATGCTGTTGCTGTTGCCATGATTACTCCTGGTCCAGTTGTTATCACAGTTGGTTTTATAGGCTATTTAGTTGCAGGCTTTCCCGGAGCTTTAATTGCAGCTTTAGCAACATTTTTGCCATGCTATTTATTTACGATTGCTTTGGCCCCATCCTTTAAGAAAATAGCACAAAATAAATCAATCAAAGCCTTTGTGGACGGCATTACAGCGACAGTTGTTGGTGCATTAGTAGGAGCCGTTGGTGTAATTGCATCCAGAAGTATTTTGGATGTTCCAACAGCGTTAATAGCTATTGCAACAATTTTTGCTTTACTTTATATTAAAAAAATTCAAGAACCCTATATTATTGTTGTTGCAGCAGTTGTGGGAATCATTATAAAATTAATAGTATGAACAGAAAAGATTTTTTAAAATCGAGTACTTTATTTGGTGCAGCAGCATTAGTTCTTCCTACTACCAATGCATTTTCTAAGAATTTAGCTGACAATTCCATTGATAAACTGGTTGATGCAAATGGCAATTATATCCAGCAGACATTACCCTATAGTGAAAGTTTTCTGGAACCCTACATGGATGCCGAAACTTTGCATTTGCATTATACTTTTCATCATGGTGGAGCTGTAAAAGGAGCCAATAAAGATTTGCAAATGATAAAAAAAGCATTGGATGAAAACAATTTGGAGACCATTGATTTTTGGACAAAAAAATTGTCTTATCATTTTTCCTCACATATACTGCATTCCATATTTTGGACAAATCTCACCAATAAACCTAACCTACCCAAAGGCAATTTATTAAAGCGAATAGAAAAAAGCTTCGGCAGTTTTGATAAACTAAAAGTTTTAATTGCTGCCACTTCAAAAAATGTTGATGGCAACGGATGGGGAATTTTAGCATACCAACCTTATAGTGATAGTCTAGTGGTTTTACAATGTGAAAATCACGAAAAACTCACCCAATGGGGAGCAATACCTATTCTAGTAATTGATGTGTGGGAACATGCCTACTACTTAAAATATAAAAACAAACGAACCGATTTTGTAGATGCTTTATTCAATATTATCAATTGGGATAATGTAGCACTACGTTTGAATGATGCTGAAAAATTAATGAAATAAAATTATAGCTAAATCCTAAAGTAGTAATATTAAGTTTTGTAATTAAAATTAAACAACAGCTTAACTTTCTTTAGTTTTAGTTAAAACAGAGTATTTAAACTAATTATAAAATTTACATTTCACACAAAAGTTTCAAATCCTTAAACGAAAGGGTCGATTTTTTCCAAGGTGTTCACAACACAACAAAAAATGCTTCAAAATAATTCAAGTTTACTTGATTATTTTTGAAGCATTTTTATTTTCAAAACAAAACTTTATAAAAAAACAAAACTAATTGAAGCTTCTACCCCAAAACCTGTGGAGAGGCAAAAATTATGCGTAACTATTAGTTAGCCTAAAATTGATTTTTTTTACTCATTCAAAATAAATTACAATTCTATTCGTTAATGGAATAGCTGAAAGAATTGTACCTTTATAAATCAGTTCTTTTTTTTTCTGAAAATTCACCCCCAATTTCAAACCTAAGTTATTTATGAAAAAACTAATCCTCGTTGCATTATTATTAAGCTCTTTAGTCGGATGGAGTCAAGACCCAATTGCTTATGATTTTTTTGATCAAGCATTAAAAAAAGCAGCCTCTGGAAACTTAAAAGGATCAATAGATGATTATACTAAGGCAATCAAAAGAGATCCCTTATTTGCAGAAGCATACTTAAACAGAGCACTTTCAAAACAAAAAACAGGAGATATAAAAGGAGCTTTAGTTGATGTTAACACAACTATAAGCATTGACCCAAAAAGAGGAGATGCTTACACTACTCGTGCTGATATTAATTACAAATCAAAGAATTATAAAGGTACTATTGAAGACTGTACCCAATCTATTATTTTAAACCCAAAAGATTACATCGCTTACAACCTTAGAGGGCTATCCTACATTCATATTGAAGATAAAAAGAGTGCGTGTGCTGATTTCTCCAAAGCCATTCAATACGGAAGCCAAAGTGCCGCAAAAAACAAAAAAATGTTTTGTAAGTAATAATTTCGAAGCTTATTAAAACAATAAAAAAAGAGGCTGTCCGAAAAGTAATTTTCGGGCAGTTTTTTTTGTTTATTACTTTGATTCTTCGTATTTTTAAGTACCAAAATCAGCGATTATGCAGCCAGTTTTTAAACCTCATT
>NZ_JBLNKT010000028.1:0-48706 GCF_048158525.1 Flavobacterium algoris | reverse complement strand
TTCTACCAACATCCGATTTATATTCTAATTCACAATTCAAAGAACTTATAACTTCTAAAACTCTAAAATAATTTTTTACTATATTTGACATAGATATTGGTTGTTTGGCGACTTCAATATACTGAATTTCAGTATCTTGACCAATATCTAATCAATTTATTTTGCTTTAAATAATTACACCCAACGGGTTAATTAAATATTTTCTTTATAAAGCATACTTGCAGCTCCCAGCAAGGCCGCTATTTCATTATCCGTAGAAACAAAAACAGTAACTTCACTACCTGCATTTTTTATTTTTTCTTTAAAAGCTGACAAGAAATAAGCACTTGCATTTGCAATTTTACCTCCAATTATGAAACTATCCGCTTCAAATTTTTTAAACCACGGAATTACAATCTCCGCTAAATTCTCTCCCATTTCCTCGAATACTTTTATAGCCATAACATCTCCTGTATTAGCCAGATTAAAAAGCTCAAGTCCATTCTTAATATTCATTCCGCTTACATCATGATAACGATATAAAAGTCCTCGCACCGAGACATAATCTTCAGCAATACCTTCTTTAAATGGAACATTGTATAACTCGCCATCTGCAGGCACTTGAGTTCCTGAATCTATTGCTCTGCCATTATCTATAAAAGAAGCGCCAAGGCCAGTACCAAGGGTCACCCCCATTAGTCTTTTTGAACTATTCTTTGCATTTTTAAAAAATTCTCCTTTACCAAAACAATTGGCATCATTATCGAAAAGAATAGGTAAATCATCAGACAAATTAAGTCTTTCTCGAATTAATTCACGAATGTTTAAACTATAAAAGTGTTCGTATTTAGCTTGTCCTTTTATCCAACAAATACCATTTGTATAATCAAATGGGCCCGGCATACATATCGCTAATCCTTCTAACTTTTCTACTCTTGAATTCTTCCATGAAGTACGAATGGCTTTCTCCCAAATATCCAAAACCCCAACCGCAGGCAAATTAGAATCAAAAGACTCTTTATGTACTGAAAAATCAATTACTTTCATCTCATTAATAGCTATAACTGCCGCAGTAATGTGAGTTCCTCCAACATCTAACCCTAATGCATAT
Source organism: Flavobacterium algoris (assembly GCF_048158525.1). Taxonomy (NCBI): domain Bacteria; kingdom Pseudomonadati; phylum Bacteroidota; class Flavobacteriia; order Flavobacteriales; family Flavobacteriaceae; genus Flavobacterium; species Flavobacterium algoris. The sequence continues at coordinate 47,616 of NZ_JBLNKT010000028.1, read as the reverse complement.
TCTTTATTCATTTATTTTTTTCTTGTGTTTACTATTTGTTTAAAAAGTTACGCAGCCCTTTTTAATACATTACCTCTGACCTATTCTACTATAATTTCATCTGCAAATAACCATCCTGACTTTCCCGCACCACTATGCCCTGGAGGACAGAGATTATTTTTAGCGGTTACTCTTATGTATTTTACTTTTTGTTGCATAAATGTTGCGTTAAAATCATATAACGCTGTTTTCTGATTAATGTCTATTGGATTGCTCACCGTTTTTATTTCAGTGAAAACAGTTCCATCATTTGACACTTCAAATTTCACGGATTGAGGCAGAAAAATCCAACTACCGTAATTTTGCAGACAGCCCAATGAAATACTTTTAATTATTTTTGGTTCACCCAAATCAACTGTTGCAATCATATCTTTTCCACTGAATCCATGCCAATATTTACTGGGAGCATTTCCTCCTCTAACTCCATCAGTCAAAGAATTTGGGCCATCCGCTAAATAATATTCACTTACAGGGTAGGTATATTGTACTGCACTTCCAACGGCTTTGTGCATCACAAAATTTTGTTTTACAGCTTGAACTCCTTTTATCTGACCATCTACAACAGTAGATGCTTTTAGTACAAAAGAAGATTTTACAGCAATAGGTTGTTCGTATTTTTCGCTTTGCAAAGTAGGTTCTGAACCATCAGTCGTATACCGAATTTCTCCGTTCAGCGCTTCCGAATAGAGATTCACAAGCAATTGCCCGTTTTGAGAAGAAGGTTTAATATTTACCGTAAAATTCCCTGGAGAATAATGCAGCCCTTTTTGTCCGTATCCTTTAAAGTGATATTGCAATCGTTCGTTAAAGTTATCCCAGTTTTTATTTTCTTTTGGAGACCATAAAACTTCTGCCAAAGCTGCCATACGAGGCAATACCATGTATTCCAGATGCTCTGTAGTAGTGATAAATTCCGTCCAGACGTTACCCTGAGCACCTAACACATATTGCTCTTCCTCCGTATTTAACTCTTTTGGAATAGGCTCATAATCGTATACTTTTTTTACCGTATTGAAACCGCCAATAGCAAAAGGTTCTCCCTCTGGCCCTGACTGATAATGGTCAAAATAACATGGAGAACCCGGAGTCATCACTACATTATGTTTCATTTTGGCAGCTTCGATTCCACCGGCTTCACCACGCCAGCTCATCACAGCTGCCTCAGGAGCAAGTCCACCTTCTAATATTTCATCCCAACCAATCATTTTTCTTTGTTTGCTGATGATAAATTTTTCCATTCTTTTCATGAAATAACTCTGCAACTCATTTTCATCTTTCAGTCCTTCCGCTTTCATTCTTGCCTGACAACGGGGACATTTTTTCCAAGGTGCTTTGTCAACCTCATCACCACCTAAATGAATATAAGTAGAAGGAAAAAGTGCTATAACTTCAGTTAATACATCCTGCAAGAAAGAGAATACTTCATCATTACCGGCACAATAATTAGATGACATATTGGTATAATCCCCACCTGTTAAGGGTAGTTGTGGTTGTTGCGTACAACTCAATTGCGGATAAGAAGCAATAGCAGAAGCTACATGACCCGGCATTTCGATTTCAGGTACAATCGTTATGTTTCGTTCTGAGGCGTATTTTACAATGTCTTTAATCTGTTCTTGTGTATAAAATCCGCCGTAAGTTGGCTTTTCTCCTTCTTTAGCCTGAGGTCTTTCCCTCCAGTTCAAATTGGTATGATCCACTCTCCAAGCACCAATTTCAGTAAGTTTTGGATATTTTTTTATTTCAATTCTCCAGCCTTGGTCATCAACAAGATGCCAGTGAAACACATTCATTTTATAAGAGGCCATAAGATCAATATATTCCTTTATTACATCAGGACCAAAGAAATGACGGCTCACATCCAGATGCATTCCTCTCCATTTAAAACGAGGATAATCATTCACTTGCATAACCGGCACTTCCAAAGCTGCATTAGTACGTATAGCCGGCAGGGTTTGGAATACCGATTGCATACCGTAAAAAACACCTTTCGGACTGCTTGCTTTAATTACAATAGCAGTTGGCGATACATTTAACTGATATCCTTCATCTAGAATGTCTTTATCAATTACAAGCTCAATTTTTTTTGCTGCCGCTTTATTTAATTTTAAAGAAAATCCTGAAATCTTTTTGATATAGGAAACAAAAAAATGAGCAGTTGATTTAAGCTCTTTTTGTGATTTTTTGTATTTAATAGCCGTATTTCCATCAATTGTAAAGTAGCCATTCCCCATTTTAAGATCAACAGGTTTTGGAATAATGGAAGGCTGTTGTTGTGCATTTATTGCAACTGAAATTACTAAAAGAATTAGTAAAACTATTTTTTTAAACACCATAATATTTCTTATTTTAAGAGTGAATACTACTTTTATAGATTAAAATTTAGCAGTTTTTATTTGGTATATCGCATCTAACATGCCATTGCGGGAAGTATCTAAAACCAGTTCCCAAAACATAATACCGCCCAGTTTCTTTTGTATTGCATAGTCCGTTTTTGCCTTAACTGAAGAAACATCATCGCCAGTAGCAAATAATTTTTCTTTTTCATTATACCAGTAAGACGCTTTTGCTTTTTTGTCCCAAAAATAGCTCCATCCTTTAGCTTCTGTAAATGAGGTAGAATATTCTCTAAAATTCACCCCATTAGTTGGTATCCCAGATTGATATAAACCATTATTAACAGCTGATACTTCTTTCCAAACACGGGTATAAAAAGCTGCTCCAATGACTAGTTTCCTGGCTGGTATTCCTAATTTTAATAAGTAGCTTACCGCTTTATCTGTAGATTCTTCATCCTTTTTCGTACTAAACAATGGCGTATGATGTCCTGTGACTTTTGAATAACCGTTGACTAAATCATAACTCATAATGTTTACTCGATCCACCAATGGCATTATTTTTTTCCACTCCACGGATTGGTCCAAATATTTTTGGAATCCTCCAGCCGCAAAGCTCAATTCATTCTTATTTCCTAAAGTTTGACGAAGAATTTTTATAAGTTCCGTAAAATTATTTTTGTCGGCTTCTTGGTACAAATGACCCGGATATCCTTCAATAGTAGGGTATTCCCAATCCAAATCTAATCCATCACATTTAAAATAAGTATTGACTTCCTTTACCGATTTTGCAAAAACTGCTCTTCCTTTTTCAGTTGAAAAAACATCCGAACAAGGAGCGCAACCTCCCCAACCTCCTAAAGACAGCATAATTTTGAGTTGTGGATTTTTAGCTTTTAAGGATACCAAATATTTAATGGTGATAGAATCCTTAGCGGTGTCGACATTTAATTTACCATCCTTCAAATGACAAAAACTATAGATGATATGCGTCAGTTTATTGACCTCAAATTCATTTATTAGTTTATCATCACCCGTATAATAAGCAATTACAGCTAATTTTTCATTGCTTTGAGCAGTTATACCGTTAGTAATAAGAAGTAACAAAAAAAGGAATTTTATACTTTTCATTTTTACATTATTTATTGATTTCGAACATACATTATTGATTTTCAAATTGTAATTGCTATTGATATGTCTATATCTGCATAAAAAATAGACCCGCAGATTTTAAAGTAAAAATATGGAGATATACTTTTCAAATTATTTATTTTAAAAGCTAATGCCATTACAATTGATATGCTTAAATATTTTTATCTTTTAAAATTTGAGGATATTTGATACTTGTATGAACAATCAATTCGCCAAACAATGTATTCGCCCAGGCAAACCATTTACGCGTAAATTTTGTGACATCGTCTTTATGAAAAGACTCATGCATAAACCCCGTATCTGCATTTGTTTTTATCAAATTGCTAATACACTTTCTTATTTCGTTTTCATCTACACTGGTAATTGCTCTTAAAATTATACTCATCGGCCAGATGGTATCAGCGCCAGTGTGGGGACCTCCAACACCTTCTCCAGCTTTTCCTTTATAGAAAAACGGATTGTTTTCTGAAAGCACTACTTTTCGAGTATTAAGATATAAAGCATTATTAGGTTGAATGGCTCCTAAATAAGGTAATGACAATAAGGAAGGAACATTAGCATCATCCATCATGTGAAAACTTCCATATCCATTTACTTCAAAAGCGATGATTTTTCCAAATTTTGGATGCTCAATAATTCCGTTTTCTTTTAATCCTTTCTGAACCTGTTCCTGTAATTCTTTTGCTTTAGCGACCAAATCAATATCTTTAATTTCTGGCAAAGAGAAAATCTCCATTAAATAACCCAGTACTTCAATGGCAAACATATTACTTGGAATTAAATATCCAAACAAAGTACTGTCATCACTTGGTCTGAAAGTAGAAACGATTAATCCGCAAGGTTTTACCGGATATCCATAACCACTTAAAGGAACTCCGTCAGTTGCCCAAGCTGTTTCGCGCTGAAAACTGTAAGGCCCTTTATCATGCATTCGTTGTTGTTCTTTGAACGTTTGCAATACTAAAAGCATCGCTTCTTTCCATTTTTTATCAAACAAGCTAGTATCTCCAGTTTGTTTCCAATACCCATGCGCCAATCGTATTGGATAACACAAACTGTCTATCTCCCATTTGCGTTCATGAATTCCGGGTTTCATTTTGGTCAAGTCATTTTTCCACTCACTTACTTTCGTAAAATCTTTATAAAAAGCATTCGCATACGGATCGAGCAAAATACATTTCGTTTGGCGGTTGATTACTCCTTTTACCAACTCTCCAAGTTTAGCGTCTTCTTTTACAAAAGGAAGATAAGGCCAAATTTGGGCGGTACTATCCCGTAACCACATTGCATCAATATCTCCAGTAATTACATACGTATCCGGTTTACCATTGATGATTTCAAAATCGACTGTAGTGTCCAATGTATTAGGAAAACAGTTTTCGAACAACCAAGCCAGTTCAGGGTTTGCTATTTGTTTCTTGATGCGTACAATAGCGGCTTCTACTGCTGTACTGGTGAATTTTCTCTCGGCCAATGGAGGACGTTTGCTAACAAAATCCTTCATTGGAAAATTAAAAATATTGGACTCAGAAGCAAAAACTTTCGATTGAAGTGCTAATAATCCTGCGGATAAAATTCCTGTGTTTTTTATAAATTTTCTACGTGTTTGCATCGTATTATTTTGAAGTTGAATAAGAATATGGATAACTACTCACTGAAGTTCCTCTTTCTACGTTCGGTGTACTAATCATGTCAAAATTCAACTCGGCACCTTTCAACATATCAAAATGATTGATATAGTTCTTTGTGTAGGTTTCATTATTCCATTTTAACTCCTGAACATATTTATTGTCACCCGAATTATTTGGTGCATTTATAATTAACTGCTTGCCATTTTCTAATTCTAAAGTTGTTTTTTTGAACAAAGGTGCTCCAAGAACATATTCCTCTGTAGCAGGACAAACGGGATAAAAACCCAAAGCTGAGAAAATATACCAAGCCGAAGTTTGTCCGTTATCTTCATCACCACAATAACCATCTGCCGTTGGTTTATACAAACGATTCATTACTTCTCTAGACCAATATTGTGTTTTCCAAGGCTGACCAGCATAATTATACAAATAAATCATATGTTGAATAGGCTGATTCCCATGTGCATATTGTCCCATATTCATAATTTGCATTTCCCGAATTTCATGAATAACCGAACCATAATAACTGTCGTCAAAAACGGGAGGCATGGTAAAAATAGCGTCCAATTTAGTAGTGAATGCTTTTTCGCCGCCCATTAAATCAACCAAGCCTTGCACATCATGAAACACACTCCAGCTGTAATGCCAACTATTTCCCTCAGTAAAAGCATCACCCCATTTAAAAGGATTGAAATCCGCAGGAAAACTGCCGTCTTTATTTCTTCCGCTCATCAACTTGATGGAAGGATTAAAAACGTTTTTATAATTCATCATTCTTTTTTCGAACAAATTAATTTCTGCTTTTGGACGATTTAAGGCTTTTGCCAATTTCCAAATAGCAAAATCATCATACGCATATTCTAATGTTCGTGCTGCATTTTCATTAATCTTTACATCATAAGGAACATAACCCAACGTATTGTAATACTTCACTCCTATTCTTCCTACTGCATCCATCGGTCCTTCATTATTGGCTCCGTGTACTAATGCTTCGTACAACTTATTAATATCATATCCTCGCAATCCTTTTATATAAGCATCAGAAACTACGGAAGCCGAATTATTCCCCACCATCACATTTCTAAATCCAGGACTGGACCATTCCGGTAAAAAGCCACCCTCTTTATAATCATTAATCAAACCTTCCTGCATTTCTTTATTTATGGAAGGATAAACTAAATTAAGTAATGGATACAACGCTCGAAAAGTATCCCAAAAACCAGTTCCAGCGTACATATAACCTGGCACTATTTTTCCATTATAAGGGCTGTAATGAACAATTTTACCTTTCGAATCTATTTCATATTGCTTTTGGGGAAAACAGGCCGTGCGGTACAAACAAGAATAAAAAGTTTTGAATTGTTCGTCACTTCCGCCTTCCACTTTTACTTTATCTAAAACTTTATTCCATTCTTCTTTTGATTCTGCAACAGTTTTTTCAAAAGAAGCATTCCCTAATTCCGTTTTCAAATTCAACTCAGCTTGTTCTACACTTATAAATGAAGAAGCAACTCTGACATTGATTTTCTCCCCTTTTTTAGTTTTAAAAGTCACCACAGCACCGGCATGATTCGCTGAACTTTCCAATTTATCTTTTTCCAAAACAGTGTCTTTCCAAGTATAATTCGATGAAAAAGACTTATCGAATAGTAGCACAAAATAGTTTTTGAAATTAGCCGGAACGCCACCGCTATTACGAGTTGTGTATCCAATAATTTTATTTTCGGAAGGGATAATTTTAATATAAGAACCTTTATCGAAAGCATCAATTACGATGGAAGATTGCTCATTTTCCGGGAATGTAATTTGAAAGTGCGCTGCTCTTTCGGTTGTTGTTATTTCAGTCGTCACATTATAATCGGCGAGATATACGCTGTAATAATATGGTTTCACGGTTTCGGCTTTATGACTGAACCAACTAGCTCTTTCGTCTTCTTTAAAAACTAATTTACCTGTAACAGGCATAATGGAAAACTGCCCGTAATCATTCATCCAAGGCGAAGGCTGATGGGTTTGTTTAAATCCTCGAATCTTATCGGCAGTATACGTATACGCCCATCCATCACCCATTTTACCAGTTTGTGGCGTCCAAAAATTCATTCCCCAAGGTCTGCAAATTGCGGGATAGGTATTCCCATTAGAAAGATTGGATGAAGATTGTGTTCCCATTAAAGGGTTTACATATTCTACTGGATCTAAAGTTTTAACCTGCGCATTTGCAACAACACTAAGTAACATTAAACCAAAAATCAAACTCTTTATTTTCATAATTTTAAATATAAAATGATTCTTAAAAACCTCAGCCATTATCTACTATAACTGATCATTAAAAACTGACTACTGAACATTCCTACATTGGTCTGTCTTCTTTTTTTACACCCCAAGTAGTTGACGGTTTACTTCCCATATACAATTTTAATTCTCCTCCTTTTGTAATCATTTCGTGAGTGATATAGGATTTGGTATAGGGCTTTCCATTGTATTCTGCTTTTTGAATATACATATTGGTACGGCTATTATCTATTGCTGTTAATTTGAAAGAAATACCGCCCTTATAATTTATTGTAGCATTATTTACCAAAGGACTTCCCAAAACATAAACCCCATTAGCTGGATTATCGGAGTAAAACCCCATTGCGGAGAAAACATACCAAGCTGACATTTGTCCTAAATCTTCGTTCCCACATAATCCATCGGGTTTTGTGGAATAAAATTTATCATCAATTTCCCGAATCAATTTTGCCGTTTTCCAAGGTTGTCCTGCATAGGCATACAAATAGGGAATATGATGATTGGGTTCATTCCCTTGTGCATATTGTCCAATCAAACCACTGATATCCGGAGAAGCTTCTTCGCCTTCTACTTTGTCAGTTATTAAAAACAGAGCATCTAACTTGGCTAAAAATTTATCTTCATTTCCAAACAAATCTATTAAACCATGAGGATCTTGAGGCACTAACCAAGTGTATTGCCAAGCATTTCCTTCTACATAATCGTCCTTGCGATGTGCAGATGAAAGTGGATTGAAAGGCGTTCTCCAATTACCATTGGCTAATTTCCCTCTCATGAACGTGGTTTCTTTATCAAAATAAAATTTATACAAATTGGCTCTCTTTGAAAAATAAGCAAAATCCTCCGTCTTGTTCAAAGCTTTTGCCATTTGCGCCACACACCAATCATCTATGGCATATTCCAAAGCATTCCCAACGGTTTCTAACATCGTATCGGCAGGAATGTATTGCAGTTTTTGAACGTAATCCATTCCGTCACGGGTTTGCATCGCCGTTTTCTTGATTGCTTCGTAGGCAAGAGCGGTATCATAATCTCGATATCCTTTTAGATAAGCATCGACAATAACAGCAATCGAATGATTTCCATTCATGGTATTGGTTTCGTTACCCATCAAATGCCAAACCGGTAATCTCCCTTGTTGTTGATAAATTGCCAAGAATGATTTCACAATATCATTAATTTTATCAGGTTGTGTAATCGTGTACAAAGGATGCAAAGCACGATACGTATCCCAAAGTGAAAAAGTGGTATAATTAGTGAAATTTACTTTTTCATATACCTTTTTGTCTGTTCCTCTGTAATCGCCATTGGCATCATTAAAAATAGAAGGCGCAAACATTGTATGATACAATGAAGTGTAAAAAACTTTCATCGTTTTTTCATTGGCCTTGATCTGAATTTTATTGAGCGCTGCATTCCATTTTGAATTGGCTTGTTTCACCGTTTTTGCAAAATCCCAATTTGGAATCTCCGCTTTTATATTTGCGGAAGCATTCTCATAACTTACCGGAGAAAGACCCACTTTGACTAAAACCTGTTTGTTTTTTAAAGTTGCAAAATCAATAACTGCTTTCATTCGAACACCTTCTCCCTCATTCCCTTTTACAATAGCAATGCTATCATATAGAGATATATTTGCAATAGGTTGCGAGAATTCAATAGCGAAATATACCCGTTGATCGGTAGCCCATCCTGCAGAATTTCGGTAACCCACAATGGTGGTTTTATTTATTTTTTTGATAAAAGTCTTCACAGGTTTGTCCCATCCAATACCATCGGCAAGGTCTAAAAGAACATGAGAATTATTCGCAGCATTAAAAGTATATTTATGAAACCCAACTCTTTCAGTAGCGGTTAATTCTGCTTTTATTTTGTATTTATCCAGCAAAACACTGTAATATCCTGGCTTGCTTATTTCATTTTTATGCAAAAAATAAGAGCCATAACCGGTAACCATATCTTCTTTTGTTCCTTTGGTAAGTGGCACTTTACCCGATACTGGCAATAACAGAATATCGTTTAAATCTCCAATTCCTGTACCGCTCAAATGGGTATGTGTAAATCCTAATATTGTATTACTCGCATAATTATAACCGCTACACCAATCCCAGCCTTCAAAAACATTTACCGGCCCTAACTGAACGGCTCCAAAAGGAACATTGGCTCCCACAAAAACATGTCCATGTCCAGCTGATCCTATGAATGGATTAACATATTGCGTGTAATCTAAATGCTGCTTTCCAGTTTTTACTTGTGAAACTGCCGGCTCTGTAAATAATATATTGAACGCAACTATACCTGAAAAGGCTATTTTACTAAATTTTGCAAACATTATTCTTTATTTTATTAATTGACTTCGTTAAAATTAACTCATTTCTAACGGATAAAAGTTCCTCCGCTACAATTCTATTTGTTTTTATTTATATCGATTAATTACATCATATAATGATGTAACTGTTATAATTGGCTTTGTTATTTTTCCTTCAAACGAAATTTTCATTTCTTCTCCAGCTTTCAAATCCATATAATTAGTGCTTAGTTTTCCTTTGTATCCCTTAATCTCTACATAGACATATTTGGCTGGTTTCAGGGCTTTAATGATTATTTCATTTCCTTTAATTCTCCAACTGATTTTAGGATTTTCCAATTTCAAATCTATAGGTCGAGTCAGGTCAATCTCAGGGGTCTTGTCATCCCGATACGCTTCCCGCATGGCATACCAAGCTGCTTTGGGTTGTCGGTTATAATAATCGGTGACACTCCAACTCGCCACAGGCCAACAATCATTCAATTGCCAAACTACAGTTCCCATATTATAAGGCGCTTTGGAACGATGAATCCCAATAATATTCTTTAGCGAATAATATTGCAAACACTGGGTGAGATAGGTATAATCGGCCACTTTCATGTTTTTCACTTTGGTGGAATCAATAAAATAGCGATTCAAATAGGAGTTTAACTTCGTAAACCCTTTTCCTGCTTTTTGATGCGCTTTTAATACATCCGAAAATAAATAACGGTCTTCAGGTGACGTAAATTTTTCTATTGAAGAATAATTCGGCATGGCTTGCATTCCGTATTCACTAACAAATCGTCCTGTTTTATTTTTAACCACCTCAATATCTTCCAATCCCCACCAAGTTCCCCAATAATGGCTGTCCCCTTCTGTAATACTTTGTTTTTTACCCCAACCAAATAATGGTGAACTGCTGATATACGGTCTTTTATTATCTACCTCTTTTACCCATTTTGGAATACTGTCCTGAAACAATCGAACATAATCTTTCCACAAACGAATAGAATCCTGCTTCGGCATATTCATCGCCTTTTGCCATCCCCAGTTTTTAAATGCCTCATCAGATTCGTTATTACCGCACCATAAAACAATACTTGGATGATGACGCAAACGCTTCACTTGGTATTGCACTTCTTCTTTTACATTATCAAAAAAAGCTTTATCTCCAGGAACCATCGTTCCAGCAAACATGAAATCCTGCCAAACGTTGATTCCATATTTATCACATAAATCATAAAAATAATCGTCTTCATAAATTCCGCCACCCCAAACACGAAGCATATTCATATTGGCATCTTTTGCCATTGAAATTACTTTTTCATATTCTTTTTTGGTAACTCTCGAAAGAAAAGCATCCGATGGAATATAATTGGCTCCTTTCATATAAACCGGCTTGCCATCAATTTTAAAATAAAATGATTTTCCAAGACTGTCGGGTTGTTGTACCAATTCTATTTTACGGTTTAGAACATAAGGCTTCTCTGGTGTTTTTTCATCGTAAGTTTCCAATCGCACTGCTTTCCAAATGCCACATGTAGTAAATTTAGGTCCCCAATCCCATCCAAAATGATATTGGGCTTTACGAACATACGCACGAGGATTGTCCGGAATTACAAAAGGCAAATCTTTTTTGGCAAGGGAATCAACAACGTTTTGTGCCGATTGAAATACAACTACCAAATCATTATTACCTGATTTTATTATTTTTTTCACGTCTACCCGCCATTGACGAAACATATTATCAGCTTTTAAGATTAATTGTTTATTCAAATAAACCGTTGCATACGTATCTAGTCCATCAAAAACCAGTTCTGCATTTTTTTTATTTAACGTTGCTGAATTTACCTGAAATGAAGTTTTATACTCCCATTTCTTTTTTTCAATCCATTGCAGTTTTTTTTCATTATCACGATAAAAAGGATCTGGAATGAGTTTGTTATTTAGCAAATCAGTATGCACTTCTCCCGGAACTGTAGCGGCATTCCATTTTACCGTTTTCTCCTGACGAAATTGCCAGCCATTTTTTAGAACTATGGAACTATTTTGAGCATTCGCCACAAAGAACAGATTTGTAAAACAAAAAATTACAAACCAACAAAAGTCTTTTTTACATTTCATTATGGCTGATTATTTGGTTATTGTGTTGCTTTTTATCTTTCATAAAAGTAAAATTTCTGTTATTTGATTCCAATATTTTTATGACAATGTATTTCCCAATTTGCTCCCCTTGCAAAACTCCATTATCAATAGCGTCCCTAAAATGAATACCTCCGTACAACCTTGAAATAGCTGCTTCTTGTGATGCCTGTAAAAAGGATTTAAATTTTCTTTCAGGCAAACCAAATTCTGTTTCAGTTGCATCTGTAAAGGAAAAATTATCTCCGAAGATTTTAGTAAGCACCGTTGCCGCCGCCGTAGATATTACACTATGTCCTGATGTATATTCCGGAAAAGGTGGTGTTTGTAACAATGGTTTCCATTTATTGTCAATCCATTTATTAATTGCCGTTTCTGGTCTTACCCTATTCGTTTTGTATTTTCCATCCCAACAGGAAATAAATGCATCGGTTAATGTAATAGCGACAGTTGCATGAATAAAAATAGTTTGTTCTAAACTTGTTTCCTTTTTTAAACAGGCATTCCCCGTAATACCAATCCAATGTCCGCCTGGAGATATTTTTTTTAACCCAAATTCTACATGTCCAATCTGTTGTAAAGCAAAAGGATTACAATCCCAAAAACTGGCTATTGCTTTTTGTTTTTTGGTCAATTTGTTTACAATGGAATAAACCTCATCCATTTGTTTATAGAAAGGAGATGTTTTCACAGTATCGAATACAATGGGAGCTATGGGTTTAAATTGTTGGGCAGAATCCAATAAAAAAGGTCGTATTTGGTTCCAGTTTGGTTCCTGTGCTTGCATATATCCCGGTCCGGTTGGCTGCCAATGTCCGTCACCACTTAATGGCGTATATTTTTTAAAGCTGCTTAATTTTCGAAAATTATCAGTTCTTATATACGGTGTGATTTGAGCTATTGTAAGTTGCACCAGCTGTGAAGTACGCTCCGTTTGTTCTTTAGAAATTCCTTTTTTTATAGCTACCCGCATTAAAGAATCCCCTTCGGTTGAAAACTTATATCCCGATGGTAACAGTTTTTCTGCCATTTTATAAACGGCATACACGGATGCCAAAGAAGCGTCACTTTTTGTGATAAGTGTATCGGCAACCTGTACTTTTGGGAAACCATTGAGCAATTTCGAAAAAGATTGCTCCGGCATTTGAAATAACGACATTACTTCATTCGACGCAAGCGTTACATAAGCATAGTATCTGGCTGCTGCCACTGGTGATGTAACATCATTAACCATGACATCGGTTACTTTTTTTAAAGCTGAAACATAATCCTTTGAAGAAAATATTTCAGAATTCTGGGAAAAACAGGTAGTTCCCAGAAAAAGTACAAACGCGATAAAAATATATTTTCTCATATTGGATATATTAATATTTGTAAACCGCAGGAAGCTGATTGTTGATAGAAAATAAGACCTTTTTTTCACCCTTAGATTCTATAGAAATAATATCCTTTACGCAGCCCTTCACATTCAACCCAGAACTTAGTTGAGGCATATAAGTAAAATTTCCTTTTCCGTCTCCTGTCAATAAAACACCATAATTAGCATCTATTTTTCCAATTTTTATTCTCGTTTTCTCTATATTTCCCCCTAATAGAATGTCATTTTTACCGTCATGATTATAATCTGCGATGGCAATAGCATAAACAGGAGCATAATTTGCCTGCATGGGTAAACTGTGTGGAATGAAAGTACCATTCTTATTTTCGAACCAACTTGTTTCAAAAGAATCCGCTTTCAGAACTTTTGCCCATTGCAATTGCTCTGGTGATAAAACTTCATTGATAGTTGCTTCTGAATAGGAATCATAAGTAGGAAAGCGTTGTCGGAGGCTCACCATCTGATCTGTCAATTCATCTCTACTCGCCACAGGAAAAGATTTGCCCTGAATGTATTGACATAAAAAGGGATCTATAGAACCATTTTTATCAAAATCACCATAATAAAGTGTTGCAGGTTCCGTATTGCTAACCTTGATTTGACTGTTGGTACCCCAATTTGCAGCGACCAAATCTAAATCGCCATCACCATCTAAATCGGCTGAAGCCAATCGGTTCCACCAACCAGATAAAGCAGTGGGGAAATATTTTTGAGTGGCATCGATAAGCTGACCATTTTTGTTTTCGAAACAAGATATTTTCATCCATTCCCCACAAACAACCAAGTCCGGTTTTCCATCTTTATTTACATCCATCCATATGGCATCAGTAATCATCCCTAACCGTTGCAATCCAGGTGCTACTGTTGCAATAGCATTCGTAAACTTCCCTTTTCCATCATTCAATAATAAAAAACTCTCGGGTGCTTCAGGATATTTTCCCGAAATAATACGGCTACCTATAAATAAGTCAGGATCGCCATCACCATCTACATCCGCTAGTTTCACACAAGAACCATTACTTGTTTCTATTGGTAAAGCGCCCTGACTTTTTACAAAAGTACCGTTGTCATTTATATAAATTCGGTCTTGTAAAGCCGCGTCATTTTCATCAAATGCATAACCACCGCTTACGACATACAAATCCATATCTCCATCCATATCGGCATCAAAAAATAATGCATCTACATCCTCAGAAAGGCTGTCTCCTTCAAATGCCTTTTGGGGGGAACGAATAAAACTTCCATTTTGCTGTTGCAATAATAACTGCCCTGCCTGATTTTTAGCTCCGCCAATGAAAATATCTTCCAGCCCGTCTTTGTTCACATCTGCTTTGGCAATATGTGGTCCGCTATACGAAAGCATATTGGTCATTAAAGGCTGTGTTTTAAAATCATTCGTTTCCTCTTCAGTATGTCTGTAAGGAACAGAAACATCTGCTAAAGAAAATACAGTTGAAGTACTAGTTGGAGCAGAATAAATACGATTTGGATTAGTATATGTAACATGTATCGTTTGATTTACGGTGTTATTTTTAAGCGTCTCCAATTTGCCATTCGGCCAATAAACAGCAATCGAATCAATTGTCGCAGAAGGCAAACCAATATGCAAGGGTTCTAGCATTGCACTTTGAAAACCATGTATCGGATAATTTTCCTGTGTTACGATTCCTTTTGGGGTATACACTTTTACTTTTGCTCCCAAAGCATTTCTATTTTGCCCCGGCATTTGTAATGCTACGTTAATATAATTCCCCGTATTATTCATTTCAACAGCATTATTGCGATAAATTGCTGCCACATCATTCATCCGATTTATTACCAAATCAAGATCTCCGTCATTATCAAGATCCGCGTAAACTGATCCCTGAGAAAAATTTTCATTTTCGAGTCCCCAATCCATGGAGCAATCTTTAAACTGAAGATTTCCTTTGTTTTCAAAAATATAATTGTGAAGTGGTGTAGACTGGATTCCTTTCAGCATTTGAAACATTCTTTCTCCAGATTCTCCGCGTAAATATTTCAATCGTTCATTCGCATAAAATTTTGCAAAATCGCGATTTATCATGTCTCTTCCATATCCATTGGAAACAAAAAGATCTTTATTACCATCATTATTAAAATCAGCAAACAAAGCTGACCAACTCCAATCCGTATTAGAAATTCCGCTTAATTGTCCCGTTTCGCTAAAAGTGTTATTCCCATTATTTACCTGTAACATATTACGCATTAACTGGTGGTAAAACCCATTTTGTAAGGTGTTGTTATAAAGCTCATAATTATCTGGAGCGTATAATAATTTCTGCCTTTTATTATCTGCCGGCAACATGTCCAGCGTATAAATATCTGGCCATCCATCATTATTAATGTCCGCAATATCTGCTCCCATAGAAAAATTAGAAATATGTCCCATTTGCTCTTTTAAACGATCCGTAAAAGTTCCATCTCCATTATTGATATAGAGATAATCTTCTTCCACATAATCATTGGACACATATAAATCTGGCCATCCATCATTATTAATATCACTGACAATAACTGAAAGCCCATATCCCAGTGGATTGGAAATAATACCAGCTTCTAGAGTTACATCTGTGAAATGATTGTTATCATTCCGATAAAGTCGATCACCTGCATCAGGGTCTACCATCTTTTTGACAAAAGCAGCATCAAAATTCCGTAATTCTTTAATATTGTGATTTAGTACAAAAAGATCCAAATCACCATCACGGTCATAATCAAAAAAAGCAGCTTGGGTAGAATAGCCGGAATCAGCAACTCCCATTTCTACAGCTTTATCTGTAAATGTAATTTCACCGTTGACAGAGGGAGAAGGCCCATTATTGATAAACAACTGGTTCCTTCTCTTTTCAGGTTCGGTATCGCCGGAATAACTAACATACAAGTCCAGCCAACCATCCCCATTAACATCTGCCACACTTACACCTGTTTTCCATCCTTTATGCCCGTCTACTCCAGCACTTTTTGTATTATCTTCAAATTTAAAGTCTCCTTTATTCAAATATAATTTGTTGGGCTGGGTATTAGCGGTAAAATACAGATCTATTAATCCATCATTATTAAAATCGCCGGCAGCTATACCACCGCCATTGTAAAAATATTCATAGGTTATAATGTTAAGTTCCGGTGTTTCTTTTAAAAGGTTATTGAACGTAATTCCAGTTTTTTCAGCAGGGAGCAAAGAAAACAATTTTGTCTGCTGCGAAAAAACAGGTAAAAAGAACAGTAAACCAATCCCAATAGGTAACAAAAACTTTTTCATACTTTCTTGTTGTTATTAATACCGATAGCTTAATTTAAAATAAGTCGGGTAGGTTTTACTACCCGACTCAGATTAAGTTTTATCTAAACTATTCCTTTAAAATCAAGGCTTATCCCACCAAACTCTAGTAGTGAATTCATCCGTACCTTGTTGTGTAATAGCAGTATTATAATTAGCAGTATTATTAACACGTTCCGTTTCATCATAAATTAAGCGTCTTGGCATTGTTCCTCCAGTTAAATTACCTGGAAAATTTACAGGTGTTATAATTGGATAACCTGTTCTTCTAATCTCGGCAAATGCTTCTAATCCATTGAAGAATAATGCAATCCATTTTTGTGTTCCTATCTGATTTAATTTAGCGGCAGTTGTACCCAAAGTCATAAAAGGATTTGCAACTAAATAAGCAGTAACTTCAATATTACTTACAGGAGCGACGGCATTTCCATATACAGTAAGCATTTGCATGGCAGCAGTTACTCCATTGTTGTAATAGGTTTGTGCATTTCCTGAATCCCATCCTCTTACAGCTGCTTCAGCTAATAAAAATTGTACTTCGGCATAGCTCATAATAATATCTGGGGCATCTTGACGCAATATAGTCAAGGTATTAGGATCAGAATACGCTTTAATTCCTGCCGCAGTCCAGCTTGGATGCGTAGTGATTGTTCCTGAAGTATAGCCATTAGGTAATCCTTTTTGACTAGCAGGTGTATTATCACTCGTGCTTTCTATACGAGCATAGATACGCAAACGCGGATCACTGGTGTTTTGCAATTGATCAATAAATGTCTTACCAAGTTTTGTACTACCATTTCCTTCTTGTAAATCTTCACGTAAAAAAGGAGTTGTATAAGGATTTCTGTTTACGCCGTCAGGTCCAGTAGCATGATTTAAAATTACATTATCAGCATTGGATTGAAAAACGCCCCCAGCTATTGCTTTACCAACCCAAAGTTGTGCTTTTGCAGGATCTACTTTAGAAAGACGCATTCCCAATCTAAGCATTAGAGAGTAAGAAAACTTTTTCCATTTAGCAACATCTCCCGAATAAAACAAATCTGAAGAAGTAAAAAAGGGTTTGCTTGCATCTAAAGCTTGAGCTGATTCATCTAATTCTTTTAAAAGATCGTTATAAATATCTTGTTGCTTATCGTATTTAGGTTTCAGAATTACATTAGTATATCCTTTACCTGCATCAAAATAAGGAACATCTCCGTACAAATCAGTCAAACGATGAAATAAATATGCTTTAATGATTCTAACAGCACTTCTCTTATTCGCATTTTCTGGAGTATCCGGAATGGTTGCTAATAATTGTGATGTTTCTTTTATTCCGTTGCTATAAGTTGATCCAAAAAAAGCTCCAGACCACTCGGTTGAATAGGAATATTTATCACCAGAATAGGCAAATGAACCTAAATGTTGAACCATAGCACTCGCATAAATCAAGTTTGCTCTATGATTTTCATAATCTTGTCCATTCATGTACACTTCTGATAAAGAAAAAACGGAATTTACATCAGGGGTTACATAGGCATTAGGGTTTTTATTTAAATCTTCAAACCCATTGTCGCAGGAAGTAAGCACTAGAATACATCCTAAACCAGCGCTTAAATACTTTATTAAATTATTTTTCATCTTCGTATGTTTTTTTATTAAAACTTAACATTCAGGTTTAACCCAAAGCTTCTGGTTACAGGCACTCCACCTCTTTCAAGTCCTTGTTCATTACCATTTTGATAATTTGATTCAGGATCAACATTAGGAACCTTACTATAAAGACTAAGTAAGTTACGAGCTACGAAAGAAATATTTACCCCTTCGATATGTGATTTTCCAAGGAAACTTTTTGGAAAGTCATAACCTAGCGATACCGATCTCAACTTGATAAAATCAGAAGAATAAACAAAATTAGCTGTTTGTCCACGTGCCCATGCTCTCCAGTAATCCTGTGCATTTGCAGTTACATTTACCGGAGCTCCATTTACATCTACACCATTAACCGGAATTCCATCTTCTCTTCCTTCCAATGTTCCTTTGTGCAATCCTAAACGATATCCTAAGTAGTTACTGGATGAAAATACATCACCACCAAATTTAGCGTCAATCAATACTGATAATCTGAAATTTTTATAAGAGAAATCATTGGTAAAGCCCATACTATATGGAGCTACACCTTTACCTGCAGTTACTAATTCACCTCTGCGTAAAGTACCATCAGCATTGTATACCAAAGCTCCACTTGCATTTCTTTCATAATTATATGCTTTTATAATCCCAAACGGTTGCCCTTCTTCTAAAACAATAAAAGCATTACCATCTCTATTATCAGCCAAAGTTTTAGACTTAAGTTCATCCGAAAGTTTTACTACTTTACTTTGGTTATACCCCATATTAAAACCAGTATTCCATGTAAAATGCTCTGTTTTAAAAGGGATTCCGCTTATTTGTAGTTCTACCCCTTTATTAGAAATTTCACCTACATTTATTTTTGTTGAATTATAACCTGATGAAATAGAAACGTTTGCATCAGCAATATCATTAGTGGTTGTTTTGCTATAGTAAGTCACATCTAAGCTCAATCTGTTTTTAAAGAAAGAGTTTTCTGTACCAAATTCTATAGTTCTTACATTATATGGTTGTAAATTTCCATTAGGTATAGTATTTCCATTTGTTCCAACCAATGGTTGTCCAAAATAACCTTGCCCTACTGGATTGTATGTTAAAACTAAAGCATAGGCATCTGGCAAAGCACCTCCTACATTACCCCAACCACCTCTGAATTTACCGTAGCTCCACCAATCTGGCAATTTGACAGCATCCGAATAAATAAAACTGGTACTAACCGAAGGATAAAAGGTGTGATTGTTTTTTGGACTCAAAGTAGAAAACCAATCTTCACGTCCAGTAAAGCTTACAAAAAACAAGTTTTTATAACTCAAATCGGCAGAACCAAACAAGGAGTTCACTTCACTTTCTGCAAAATTTTCATTAGAAGATTTATTTTTCAGGTTGCCATAAAAATATTGAAAAGGCACAATAAATTCACTACCGCTAAGGTTGATTCCTTTGCTGCGATTATGCTGACGGTTTGCTCCCACAAAAGCATTGACTTCAAATTTATCCAAAAAGGTATTTTTATATCCAAGGATTCCCTCAGCATTATACTCATATCTGGTTTGTTGAATAACATTCATTCCTCCATTTGGATTATAAGCTATACCTGTAGGCTCGATATCAGTATATTCATAATTAATATGGTCAATCCCTAATTTACCCTTTGCATAAAGATTTTGATTGAAGTTGTAAGTAATACTGGAAGAACCAATAAATCGGTTTCTACGATCAAAATTCTTAACATAATTTGTAGCGAAATATGGCGTTTGAGAATAAATATTACCCCCAAAATGATTCGCTTCAAATCCATTTGCATCTACCCCTGGTTGCAACCATCTAACATCTGTATTGGTCGCCAATTGATAAACGGATAGATTCGCATTCTTTGGTGAATCCGAAAGAAAAGGTCTGTTATTTGCTCCTTCAATAACATATTGCGCATTGGTCTCCAAAGTAATTTTGTCATTTGGAGTTGCATTCAACGATAAAGTGAAATTTTTTCTATTGAAACCTGCACTAGGCAAAATGGCTTTATTCTCAACATTTCCTAATGAAAATCGATAATTGATTTTATCATCTCCACCAGTTAATGCAATAGTATTCGAATTAGTCGTACCATTGTTATAGAAGTTTTTCATGTTATCCTTTTGAGCACTATAAGGATGCATCAAACCATCGATAGAAAGCACCTGAGAACCATCTAATTTTGCTCCCCAAGAATAATTATATAAATCCTGAGCATCGGCTAAATTAGCTGGTTTTTGCCCTCTGTCTCCTGAACCATATACATATTGCCAATCGGTAGTTTTAAATACTTTTTCAAAAGTGTAGTTTGAGGTATATTCTACTCCTATTCCGTGTCCTGATTTCCCTCTTTTAGTGGTAATTAGGATAACCCCATTCGATCCTCTATATCCGTATAATGCAGAAGCAGCACTTCCTTTCATAACAGATACTGAAGCAATATCATCTGGGTTAAAAGAAGATAAACCATCTCCTTTGTCAGCTCCACCCCAACGTCCAGCGTTACCTTGTTGCGTATTGTCTATTGGAATTCCATCCACAACATACAAAGGTTGATTAGAACCGGATGCTGATGTAGCACCACGAATTACTACTCTACTGGAACCTGCTGGTCCTGTCGCAGTTCCGGAAACGTTTACTCCAGCCACTCGACCTTGCAAAGCATTTCCTAAATTGATTTCTTTTGCTTTAGATAAATCATCCCCTTTTACCTGACCAACGGCATAACCTAGTACTCGTTTTTGTTTTTTTACTCCTAAGGAAGTAACAACTACTTCTCCAAGCTCTTGTGTGCTTAAAGCCAGTATAACAGTAATATTGTTTTCATTTTCAGTAACATCTACTGATTTAGAACTAAATCCTATAGAAGATACAGTCAGAGTAGTTTTACCTGAAGGCACCATGACCGCAAAGTGCCCGTCAGAATCTGTTATTGTACTAATGGATTTCCCTTTTACCTTTACGGTTGCAGAAACAATACCCTTGTTTCCTGCATCTGCGACTACGCCTGTTATGGATCGATTTTGTGCTATTGCGCCAAAGCAGCTGAGCATAACCAATCCTAACACTGCTAAAATTCGTTTCATAAGCAATTTGTTTTAGTTTGTTTTTGGTTTTGTTTTAAAAAATTAATAAAAAAATAAGAACTCAATTTCAAAATAAGACTGAAATAAATTCTCCAATCCTACTCTAATTTCCTGCACTTTAAATACTATAAATCGATGGTTTAAATCGATTCAATAATTAGAAGAAAAAACATTTGTTATATTTTCAATATTTCAAAATAGCTTCCTATTCTTATTAAACAAGGATCGAATCGAGTAACTATATCGATTTCGTAAATAAAAAAAGCGTGCAGATTCACTGCCTTTTAAAACTATCCTGTCTTTTAATCAAAAGCGAATAGAGCAATTATCGACTTTATGATTAAAAAACATACTGAATTCACAACTACTATTCTTTCCTCTTTATCATTCAAAAACCGAATAGAGCAATTATCGATTTTATAATTAACAAAAAAATGTAGCATTTTAAACTCCTAAATAATTATTCCAATTCCTTATAAAATTGCTTGAAACAACTATTCCAACTTAATAATTAAAATGAAAATCAGCTACATTTTCATTTTCTAAATCACTTACCCTTCGAGTAAAGTTTTAATTAATTTTGCTAAATCGATTTAGCAAAATGATAAAAAAAAACGAACTTTTCATTTTTTGCAATAAAATGAATAGCCCTAATCTAAATTATACAGATTCCCTTATGAGAAGCTTCCCTTTTTGAAGTACCTTCTCTATTACAAAATCCCTACCGTCTATCATTTGATCCATAAGCAATTCTACAGCTTTTACAGCTATAGCATCAATAGGTTGCTCAATAACAGATATTGATGGTGTATGTAATCTAAAACTATAATGATCATCAAAACTAATAACAGATAAATCCTTTGGTATTTCTAAATCCATTTTACGAAAAGCCTGTAATCCGGCAAGTCCCATATAGTTAGCTGAAAAAAGAACAGCATCAATTCCAGTATTTTTTTCAAAAAAATGAACTATAGCTGCAATTTTAGCATCTTCATTACTATGATATTCTAAATGAAGAATAAGGGATTCTTGGTAGAGTCCTGCCTCTTTCATCGCATCAACATAGCCCTTTTCCCTCAATTGCATCTGAATCATTCCTGATGTGTTATTTACAAAAGCAATACTACGACGCCCTTTCTTTATAAGAAATTGTGTAGCGGAATAAGATTCTTCATAATTATCCATAACAACATGACTAACATTTTGCCCTGGAAAATACCTGTCAATCAATACCACAGGCTTTTTTAATTTAATCAGGTGATCGATACTTTTTTCCAATTTTTCCGTTGGAGTAATAATAAAACCATCCACATTAGCCTGAAGAAGGCTTTGTATCAGCTCATCAGAACGATCATCATCATTACCGGTACTGCAATAAAAAACTCTATAACCCAGTTTTTTTGCCTCATCCTCAATTACCCTTGCCAAATCAGAAAAAAATTGATTCGAAATATCCTCCACAATAAGACCAATCGATCTTGTCTTTCCTGTACGAAGACTACTCGCAATCATATTAGGCCTGTAATGCAACTTTTCAGCAACTTCCTGTACTTTTTTAATAACAGCCTTGCTAATGTTCATTTTCTCACCCTTATCGTTAAGGACAAAAGATACGGTAGAGATGGAAACCTTAGCTTCCAGGGCAATATCTTTAATGGTGATTTTTTTCATTTAGCGTGTTAATTTTATATCAAACTGTTATTAATTATGTGACAAATATATATAAAAATAGTTACAAAATCGTTTTAGTAAATATTTTTATAAAAGAATTATTTTTATAAAGTTAATAAACCAGTAAATACGCAGTATTTAAGGATATCTACAGAGATATCCCTATATCTGAATAATAAATAAATTTGCATTAAAATTAGACTCACAACAAATTTCAATCTGATAAAAAACAACTTCACTCAATAAGAATAACTACTTATGAAATAAATACCTCTAAAAGGGAAGCTTTTCCTTGGAGAACAAATGCATTCATAGCAGCTGGAATTAAAACTGTATCCCCTCTTTTATATTGCAATTTTGAATTGTTATATTCAATTTCAAATGTTCCTTCCACACACATATATACCGTAAAGCTTTTCCCAGATTTAGAAACGGTAATTGCCCCATCTAACGGAATGAAATTAGTTGTGAAATAAGGACAGTCTACAACAGTATTGGATTCGTTTACCTTTTTAGTATATTCTTTTTGAGTCTCTACCACATTGTAGTTAATCGCATCCAAAGCCAAATCAACATGTAGTTCCCTAGTATTACCACTAGCATCAATTCGCTCAAAATCATACAATCGATACGTAATATCAGAAGTTTGCTGAATTTCGGCAACAACTAATCCCGCACCAATAGCGTGAACCGTTCCTGTTTCCAAAAAGAAAACATCAACAGACTTTACTTTTACATCATCCAGAATAGAAAGTACCGTTTTATTTTTTAGATTTTCTAAATAATCGCTGGCATTCGATTTTTCTTTAAAGCCAACAATTATTCGAGCATCATCATCAGCTTGCATAATGTACCACATCTCCGTTTTTCCAAAAGAATTGTGACGCTTTTTGGCCAACTCATCATTAGGATGAACTTGTATGGACAAATCTTCACGGGCATCCAAATATTTAAAAAGCAACGGAAACTGCTTTCCAAACTGAGCATGAACCTCTGTTCCTAAAATCTCATTAGGACATTCATTGATAATATCAGTCAACGATTTCCCTTTCCAATCTCCATTAGCAATGACACTCACATCACCTTCTACAGTGGATAACTCCCAGCTTTCACCCGTTATTTTTGATTTAATTGGCTTATGAAGTACCGTTTTCAGTTTTTCACCGCCCCAAATTCTTTCTTTTAAAATAGGATAAAATTGTAATGGATAAAATTTCATTTTGCTTTTTTATATGATTATCATTTTATAATTCTAGTTAAATCAATTTTGCTAAATCGATTTAGCAAATATATAAAAATAGTTGTAAATCAAAGAAACTGAATTCGAAATTAAACATCATCAAAAAATAAATCATTTTAAGACTCCATTTATTTCTTAAGAATTCACAATAACAAAAAAACCCAAAGTAGCTACTTCGGGTTTTCTTCTATTAAAATAATACGTTTATAATCGGTAAATAAATGATTCATTACCATTTAATAATAGCGCTTCCCCAAGTAAATCCGCTACCAAAAGCAGCCAAAACTACTGTATCTCCTGATTTTATTTTTCCTTTTTCCCAAGCTTCTGTCAAAGCAATTGGAATAGAAGCGGCAGTTGTATTACCGTATTTTTGAATATTATTATACACTTGTTCATCCGTAAGATTGAATTTCTTTTGGATAAATTGGGAAATTCTCAAATTCGCCTGATGCGGAATTAACATATCAATATCTGAAACCTGCAAGTTATTTGCTTGCAAACCTTCATTTATTACTTCGCTGAAACGAACAACTGCATTTTTAAACACAAATTGCCCATTCATATAAGGAAAATAACTTTCATCATCCGGATCATTATCGGCTAAAATATCAGTAACCCAGCGTCCTCCCATTCCTGGTGCTTTCACAATTAGCTCTTCGGCGTGTTGCCCCTCTGAATGCAAATGCGTGGATAAAATTCCTTTAGTCAAATCTTCTTCTCTGCTCAAAACAGCTGCTCCTGCTCCATCTCCAAAAATTACAGAAACACCTCTGCCTCGAGTCGTCATATCCAATCCGGTTGAATGGACTTCAGAACCAATTACCAAAACATTTTTATACATTCCCGTTTTGATGTATTGATCAGCAACTGACAACGCATAAATAAAACCGGAACATTGATTTCTAACATCCAATGCACCTACAGTTCTAAGACCTAAATCACGTTGAACTAAAACTCCTGGTCCAGGAAAATAGTAATCAGGACTTAATGTGGCAAAAACTATAAAATCAATAGCTGACTTTGCAACACCGGAACGCTCAATCGCAATTTCAGCCGCTTTCACTCCCATCGAAGTCGTCGTATCTTCCCCACGTATAATGTGTCTTCTTTCCTGAATACCCGTACGCTCCTGAATCCATTCATCATTCGTATCTATAATTTTAGATAAATCATCATTGGTAACTATATTGGAAGGAACGTAAAATCCTAATCCTGCTATTTTCGAATGGTACATATGTTTTGTTATTTTATTAAAATCAAGGCTGTAAATTTAAATATACTCTAAAATATTAGACCACAAATTACTACTTTTTTGGTAATATGCAATTATTTTTTCAGGAGCTATTTCCTGCTATACGCTGTATCTTTTATTCTCGTAAAAAAACGAGAATAAAAGGATGCCGCTTCCATCAGGGCTAGGGCATTTTATTAAAAAGTTACGTTTTTTTAAAATGTAACAATTCGGAGAAAATTTAGACAAATAATTATACTTTGAAATCAATTAAAACCATCTTTATACATGAAATTAAAAATAACCTTATTATTTCTGGGTCTTAGTTTAGCCGGTTTCGCACAAGAAAATCTAACCTATCAAAAACCATCCAAATCAATTTTGGATTTAGCCGATTATCAAAGAGCACCCTCTGTATCTATGGATACCAAAAAAGAATACATGCTTTTGTCCTATAGAAATACCTATAAAACGTTAGACGATTTAAACCAGGAAGAATTGCGTTTAGGCGGTTTAAGAATCAATCCCATAACCAATATTTCAAGTACAGTTACTTACATTACCAATCTAAAATTGCGTAAAATACAAGGTCAAAATGAAATACAGGTTACTGGTTTACCAACAAATCCTCGCATCAGTAATATATCATGGTCACCTAACGACAAGAAGATTTTATTCTCCAATACAATTAATACAGGTGTTGAACTTTGGCTTTTGGATGTAGCTTCCGCTAAAGCAACAAAATTAACCGAAGCAACTGTAAATGCTAATCTTGGAAATCCATTTAGCTGGTTCAGTGATAACGAAACCATTTTGGTAAAAATGCTACCAAAAAACAGAGCTGCACTTTTGGACTCCAAAAAAGACTTACCAACAGGCCCAATTATTTCTAATGCTGACGGTTCAAAATCACAAAACAGAACCTATCCGGATATGTTGAAAAACAAAAATGACGAAATCAATTTTGAAAACATAATCACTTCTGAATTGTACAAAGTAAACCTCAATGGTACAACGACTTTATTCAAAAATGCTGATATGTATGGCGGAGAAAGTTTCTCTCCAGATGGTAATTATCTAATGCTAACTACCATTCAAAAACCATTTTCATACATTGTTCCGCTAGGTCGTTTCCCATTGAAAACAGTTGTTTATGATAAAAATGGTGTTCCGGTAAAAACGGTAAATGAAGTGCCATTAAATGAAATCATGCCAAAAGGTTTCATGGCGGTTCGAAAAGGAAAAAGAGAAATGGCTTGGAGAAATGACAAACCAGCAACATTATCATATATTGTAGCACTGGACGAAGGGGATCAGGCTAACAAATTGGCGTTCAGAGACGAAGTATTCCTTTGGGAAGCACCTTTTAGTACTGAAGCGACTTCTTTAATAAAAACACCTCAACGCTATAGTAATATAATTTGGGGTAATGATACAGTTGCCATCGTTTCAGATGAATGGTACGATACTCGCAACACAAAAACCTACTTAATAAATCCATCTGATTTAAATCAAAAACCAATAGTAATTTCGGATAGAAACTCTCAAGACATTTATGCCGATCCAGGAACCTTTGAAACTAAGAAAAACCAATACAATAAATATGTTTTAGCTATAGAAAACGGGAATGCTTTCCGCATAGGTGATGGCTATACTAAAGAGGGACAGTTTCCATTTATCGATGAATTTAATCTAAAAACATTACAATCAAAACGATTGTATACTTCGCTTTACAAAGACAAAAAAGAAGATTTACTGGAGATTGAAGATTTCAAAAAAGGAAAAGTTTTGGTTCAGATTCAGTCTAAAAGTGTATATCCAAATTATTACTTTAGAAACATCAAACAAAAAAATAGCCTGACTCCAATTACCGCTTTCAAAAACCCATTTGAAAGCATTAAAAATGTAAGTAAAGAAGTCATCAAATACAAACGAAAAGATGGTGTGGAATTATCTGGTACTTTATATTTACCCGCAGGATATGATAAAGTAAAAAAAGAGAAATTACCTTTATTGATTTGGGCTTATCCAGCTGAATTCAAGGACAAAAGCAGTGCGGGACAAAGCAATCAAAACCCAAATGAATTTACATTCCCTTATTATGGTTCCTTTGTATATTGGGTAACCAAAGGATATGTTGTACTCGATGATGCTTCGTTTCCTATTATTGGAGAAGGAACCACAGAACCCAATGACAATTTCATTCCGCAATTAGTTGATGATGCCGAAGCAGCAATCAACGCAGTAGATGCTTTGGGTTATATCAACAAGAAAAAAGTGGCTATTGGAGGACATTCGTATGGTGCTTTCATGGTAGCTAATTTACTGACCCATTCTAATCTTTTTGCCTGTGGAATTGCCCGAAGCGGTGCATACAACAGAACATTAACTCCGTTTGGTTTTCAAAGTGAGCAACGCAATTATTGGGAAGTTCCTGAAGTGTACAACACAATGTCTCCTTTTATGAATGCCGAAAAAATGAAAACACCAATACTTTTAGTTCATGGTGAAGCAGATAACAATCCTGGGACTTTTACATTGCAAACCGAGCGTTATTTTCAGGCTTTAAAGGGATTAGGAGCACCGGCAAGAATGGTAATTTTACCAAAAGAAGCACATAGTTATGTAGCAAAAGAAAATATTTTGCATTTGCTTTGGGAACAAGACCAGTTTTTAGAAAAATATTTAAAAAATTAATTTTGATCCTAAAATAAAAAAACCGTCTCGATGTATTGAGACGGTTTTTTTAACCTTGAATTAAATTTAATATTGCCTTTTTTTTAATAAAAACAAAAAACCATCTAAAAGTATTAGATGGTTTTATTAAAGAGCCGGCGGAGGGACTCGAACCCACGACCTGCTGATTACAAATCAGCTGCTCTAGCCAACTGAGCTACGCTGGCGACTCATTACGGGTGCAAATATAAGTCTGAATTTCTATTTTCCAAAACAAATTCAAACTTTTTTTTGCTTTTTTTTCACTACAATTCGTTGATTTTAGCAATCAATTGATTAGCAGTTTGTTCCAATTCAACATTGATTTGTTTGAAGTGAGCTTTTTTATCTTCTACCTTTTTTGCGTTCACTTTAGTGATTAATGCGTCAAAAGCAGCGATAGCTTCGTCAATTAAATCATTAGTTTCTGTTGTTGGTTTTCCTGTTGTAGAAATTTCGAACAAGTAAACTGCTTCAATAATATCTCCTAAAACGTAGTTGATGTCTTTCTTTAAATTCTTAACGTTTGCCATTTTTATTTTTTTAAAATTTGAATTTTAATTTGCGTCTGCAAAAGTACACATAATCTTTCTATTACCGACTATGAAATGTAAATTTCTAAAATTGAAGCTTTTCCATTGAGAATGAATGTATTCATCATAACAGGAATCAAAATAGTATCTCCTTTTTTATATTGTAATTTTGAATTGTCATACTCAATTTCAAATGTTCCTTCCACACACATATCTACAGTAAACGTTTTTCCGGATTTAGATACAGTAATTTCATCTAGCGGAATAAAATTAGTCGTAAAATAAGGACAGCCATAAAATAGAAAAACGTTTGTAATACAATTTTGCAATCTATGATACTAATCTTTTAATGGTTTCAAGTGCTTTAAGCATGTGCCTAGTAGCCAATACACTATCAAAAACCATTTGAATAATTCCATTTTTATCAACTACATAGGTCACTCTTCCAGGAAGTAACCCAAACATTCGAGAGTGAACACCAAAAAGTTTTTTGATTTTTTTATCAGGGTCTGACAAAAGAAGAAAAGGCAATTTATAATGTTTGGTAAATTCTTGATGGGAAACTACACTATCGTTGCTGACACCGATTACTTCAGCTCCCAAATTCTTGAAATCTTCGTATTGATCTCTAAAGCTACAGGCTTGGGCAGTACAGCCCGGGGTATTATCTTTTGGATAAAAGTATATGACAAGAGGCTTTAATCCAACTACTTTTTTGCTATCAAAATCTTTGCCGTTGGTATCTTTTGCTTCAAAATTTGGGATTTTATCTCCCACTTTTAAGTCCATTATTCCCCTTTATAGGTTACAAAATTACGAGGTGTTTCATAAAGAACAACTTCCAATTCAAATTCTGGTTTGATTTTTTTTCTGATTTTATTCCAAATAACTACTACAATATTTTCGGCAGTAGGATTTAAATCTTGAAACTCTGCAACATCAAGATTAAGATTTTTATGATCAAACTGATCTTCAACTTCTTCTTTAATGATTTCGCTCAAGAATTTCACATCAATGACAAATCCAGTTTCAGGATCAATTTTTCCGGTTACACTAACAGTCAATTCATAATTGTGTCCGTGATAATTAGGGTTATTACATTTGCCAAAAACTGCATTATTTTGTTCGAAAGTCCAGTCTTTTCTATACAATCTATGTGCTGCATTAAAATGGGCTTTTCGTGAAATAGTAACTTTCATATTAGTTTAGGGTATTTATCTTCAGCTACGCTCAGAATTACAATTAAATTTTAATCTATTTCAGATACCGTAATCTGAAATTTTACAACTGCAAGCTTATACTTTATGTTCTTCCAGAAAGTGATAAAACTCGTCGAAAATTATTTTAAACCAAACGGTATATAGTTCAGGATTAATTTCCATGTCAACTCTTACATCTTCAATAGTCATCCATTTCCAATCTTCAACTTCCTCTCTATTTATTTCTGGATTATCATTATAATATCCTATCATAACATGATCTAATTCATGCTCGGTCAATCCATTGTCAAAAGGGGCTTTGTATATAAAATGAAAAAGCTCTTTGAGTTCTGTTTTAAAACCCATTTCTTCAAATAATCTGCGACTTCCAGCTTTAATATTGGACTCTCCTTCTCGTTGATGACTGCAGCAGGTATTCGTCCATAACAAAGGAGAATGGTATTTTTGATAGGCACGCTGCTGTAACATCAATTCGTTTTTATTGTTTAAAATAAAAACAGAAAACGCACGATGTAAAACTGCTTTTTCATGTGCTTCTAACTTAGGCATCAGCCCTATTTGCTCATCATTTTCGTTAACTAATATTACGTTTTCTTCTTTCATGGGTATTTTTAGCATTACAAAAATACAAAAAAGAAAATTATCGAATAGGGCTTTAACGTTCTGTTTCGATTTGTTGAAGCGGAATTACTTTGGAGTAATCCAAATAAAACACAAAGTCATCGATTTAAATATTCTTTTGTATTTTTATATTCAAATACAAATATCATAATGCACAACATCACAATCCGAAAAGCACATCCTAACGATTTAAAGAAACTTCTTGAATTTGAACAAGGAATTATTACTGCCGAACGTCCTTTTGACCCCACTTTAAAAAAAGGAAAAATCCATTATTATGATATTGAGAAAATGATTTCGGCATCTCATATTGAAGTATTGGTAGCCGAAAGCGATTCGGAAATAATTGGTTCCGGATATGCACGATTAGAAGCCGCGAAGCCTTATTTGAATCATGAAACCTATGCCTATTTAGGATTCATGTACACGGATCCCAATCACAGAGGGAAAGGGGTGAATTCCAGAATTATCGAAGCACTCAAAGATTGGTGTCGTTCTAAGGATATATTCGAACTCCAATTAGACGTATACAATGATAATGCTCCAGCAATTAAAGCCTATGAAAAAGTAGGATTCAAAAAACACTTGATAAATATGAGAATGGGTTTGTAGCATTACACTTTTATTAATTACAAATCCAAAAGTGATTTTTTTTCGTAAATAACAATAGTTAAAACTTACTTAAATCGCTATTAATTTGTAAAGTAGGCGACATATAATGATTCGAAACCGCTTTACATTTGTAGTATAAAAATAAAATATATGAAATCGCCATGATTCAAAAATCACAATTAATAACGGAGAATGGCGATACCATATTCCTATAAAAAACAAATATTATCTACATATGAAAACAACAACCCGTTTTTTAAGCGCAATATTTTTACTGCCACTATTCATGTTTACAGCCTGTGGACAAAATACAAACAAACAAAACAATAGTAAAAAAGCTACTAGTATGGAAAATCCTATCAACAAACCCGGAAATCCGTATTATTCAAATACCGATACAACAAAACTAAACCTTACGGATGCCGAATGGAAAAAGGTATTACCCGAAGATGTTTATGAAGTAATGCGACATGCCGATACCGAAAGACCGTTTACAGGAAAATACTGGAATACGGATGAAAAAGGAACCTATTATTGTGCTGCTTGTGGCAATAAATTATTTCGTTCCGGCGCAAAATTTGCCAGCAGTTGTGGTTGGCCCAGTTTTTTTGAACAAGACAATAAAAACAGTGTCGTTTATAAAACCGACAATTCCCTTGGAATGGAAAGAATTGAAGCCCTTTGTGGCAGATGTGGTGGTCATTTAGGGCATCTTTTTGATGATGGACCTGCACCAACCGGAAAAAGATACTGCATGAATTCAATAGCACTTGACTTTATCCCTGATACTAAATAATATGAAATCGCCATGATTCAAAATCACAAACAATAGTCAAGAATGGCGATACCATATTCCATTAAAAAACAAATAATATCTACGTATGAAAAATCTATTTTTGATTTGTTTACTGACATCATTAAGCATGTTGGGACAAAATAACAGTACCGGAAAAGCCCCAAAACAATCCAATTTCGAAACCATCACTTTAGCGGGTGGTTGTTACTGGTGTGTAGAAGCCGTTTATGAGAATCTGAACGGAGTAAAATCAGCAATATCTGGGTTTGCAGGCGGTAAGATGATGAATCCGTCATATGAAGATGTTTCTACCGGAAGAACAGGCTATGCCGAAGCGGTACAAATTACCTACGATAAAAACGTAACAAATTTGGACGAAATTTTCAAAGTCTTTTTTACCGTTCATGACCCTACTACCTTAAACCGTCAAGGCGCTGATGCCGGAACACAATACCGTTCTGCTATTTTCTATAAAAATGAAGAACAAAAAACAGCGGCACAAGCGATTATTAATGCCTTGAAAAAAGCTAAAGTATATGACAGCCCTATAGTAACAACATTGGAACCGCTGACCAAGTTTTACAAAGCTGAAGATTACCATCAAAATTATTATGCAAATAATAAAAGTCAACCATATTGTCAAATGGTGATTCAACCCAAAATAGAAAAATTTGAAAAGCTATTTAAAGATCGATTGAAAAAGAAAAAATAGAAATTATGACAAAACCGTCTCTTTATGAAGAGGCGGTTTTTTTTAACACGCTATCTCGTCCTGAAACAGATTGGCAAAAAAAACAGCGGAAATTGAATTAATTAGATTGATTTTTAACAAAGTGACAGAATGAGATTTCAAATTAATTGTTTAGTCTTCATAAAGAGGATAAAGTATAATCATATAGCTATGCTAAAAAAATTATAATTCACGTTCTTTACATACATTAATGAGCACATAAAACTTAAAAAATGAAAGCACTTACTTTTTCAACATTTGGTAATTCAGATGTTTTAGAATATATTGAAATCCCAACTCCAATATTAAAAGAAGAGGAAATATTGGTCGAAATGCGTGCCATCGGTTTAAATTTTGCTGATGTGTACAGACGAAAAGGAAATTATCATCTAAAAGGAAACCCTCCTTTTATTGCAGGCTATGAAGGTTCGGGAGTGGTTGTAGATACAAACAATAACCCTGATTTTAAAATTGGAGACCGAATTGCATTTGCCGATGTACCTTTTGCAAATGCTGAGTTTGTGGCTGTTCCCGTTTCGAACGTGATACCATTACCAGAATCCATTTCTTTTGAAACAGCTGCGACAATATTGTTACAAGGATTAACAGCACATTATTTAGCCACAGACAGTCACAAAACTAAAATTGGAGAAACGGTACTTATCCATGCTTCGGCTGGAGGAGTTGGACAATTTTTGACACAAATCAGTAAATTACTAGGAGCCAAAGTAATTGGTTTGACCTCATCAAAAGAAAAAGCGGAGATTGCGCTACAAAATGGTGCTGATAAAGTATTCTTATATTCCGAAGATTGGAAATCACAGGTTTTATCTTTTTGTCCAAACGGAGTAGATGTAGTTTATGACAGTATCGGCAGTACTCTAAGTGATAGTTTTGAAGTGACTAAAAATTGTGGACAAGTAGTCTTTTTTGGTATGGCAGGCGGTGATCCAGATTTTATCAATCCAAGAATGCTAATGGACACATCCAAAACACTTACTGGTGGTGATCTATGGAGTTATTTAACTTCTAAAGAAGAGCGCATCAAAAGAGCGCATCAATTATTTGATTGGATTAATAGCAATCAAATTACTATTGCCGAACCAACTGTTTTCAAACTTTCAGAAGGAAAGCAAGCACATGATTATCTGGAAAGTAGAAAAAGTACGGGGAAGATTATATTGATTCCTTAACACATTTTCTCAAGTCAAGCGCAGTTGAAACCCAATTCTTAATCGCAACTGGAATCAATAAAACGCCTTTACTATCTTTTTAGAAAGAAAAAAATACTTATAAAACCCCGATCCATTCGGGGTTTTTATTTGTTCAAAATTGCCCCAATCATCAACGCACATTTCTCGCCATCAATTGCTGCAGAAATAATTCCGCCGGCATAACCCGCTCCTTCTCCACAAGGATACAACCCTTTTATTTGCACATGTTCATAAGTCAATGGGTCTCTAGGAATACGCACTGGTGATGAAGTACGGCTTTCTGGCGCATGAAGTACGGCTTCATTAGTCAAATAACCGCGCATGGATTTCCCAAATTCAGAGAACCCTTCTCGCAATATCTGTGTTAAAAATCCAGGAAAAACCTGCCCCATTTCTATTGAAGTCGTTCCGGGAACATAAGACGTTTTCGGAATATCCGATGAAACTTTATTTTGGGTAAAATCAATCATGCGTTGTGCAGGAACTTTTTGGGTTCCCCCCGCCAAATGCCAAGCTTTTTGTTCAATGCTTTTTTGAAATTCCATTCCGGCCAAAGGACCAAATTTAGCAAAAGGTTTGAAATCTTCGAGTTTTAATTCGATTACAATTCCAGAATTAGCAGTAGCCTGATCACGTTTAGACGGAGACCAACCATTCGTAACCACTTCACCCGGACTCGTCGCACAAGGCGCAATCACACCACCGGGACACATACAAAACGAATACATTCCCCTACCTCCTACTTGTTTTACAATAGAATAAGGTGCTGGAGGTAAATGTTCGCCACGATAATCGCAACTGTATTGAATGCTATCAATTAAGGATTGTGGATGCTCAGCTCTTACGCCCAAGGCAAAAGATTTGGCTTCAATAAAAATTTCCTTTCTGTCTAATAATTCAAAAATATCACGGGCAGAATGCCCTGTGGCCAAAATGAGTTTATTGGCAAGAATCGTATCTCCTTTTTGGGTAACGATACCTTGCACTTCATTGTTTTTTACTAAAATATCGGTCAATCGGGTTTCAAACAAAACCTGTCCACCGCATTCGATGATTTTGTCCCGAATATCTTGAATAATTTGAGGTAATTTATTGGTTCCAATATGCGGATGCGCTTCAATCAAAATATCTTCCGAAGCTCCAAAAGCGACAAATAACTCCAGAATTCTCGTTACATCACCACGTTTTTTAGAACGCGTGTATAATTTCCCATCTGAATAGGTTCCTGCACCACCTTCGCCAAAACAATAATTAGAATCTTCATTGACAAGATGATCTAGATTGATGGCTTTCAAATCCCTACGTCTGCCACGTACATCTTTTCCTCGCTCAATAACTATGGGTTTTAAACCCAACTCTATCAATTGCAATGCGGCAAAAAGTCCAGCGGGTCCGGCACCAACAACAAGTACTTCGGGAGCTGAAGAAATATTTTTATAATCGGGAAGTTGGATTTTATGCTCTTGAAAAGGTTCTCCTTTCAAATAAATAGCCACTTTTAAATTGATTTTTATCGTTTTTTGACGCGCATCAATCGAACGTTTTAAAATAGAAACATGCTGAATTTCATTTGCAGAAACTTTAATTTGTTTCGACAAATGGTCTTTTAGCAACGATTCATTCGCAGCGATTTCCGGTGTTACTTGTAATAATAGTTCTTGAGGCATTTTATCTTATTTAATCATTGTTTTGTTGATTCGTTTATTCGAAAAACAAAAACAAAGTACAAAAATAGTATTTTGAAGTGGAATTAGTGATTCAATAAAGAATCCATTTTCAATTTTTCAAATTAGCTCATTTTCAAATTAGACTTTGTAACTTTGCCGCTTCACAAGAATTGAGCTGCTAACTGATTAAACTGTTAACCCGTTAAACAAGTAACCCCGACAAAATGTCTAGAAAAATAAAACTGATTTGGGATTTCCGTGGACCTGCTGCTGCAAAAACGGCGGAGCATCACGAAATTCATTTGAAAGAATATATCGCTATTGAAAAATTTGACTTAAATATCACCGGTTTTGAGATTCATGGCGAAATGCAAGCCATTGCTTTTATGGTAGTAACCGATGAAAACATGATTCAGGTAAGAGATGCTTTGAAACCGCATCGAGGAGAACTTTTTTAGTTTGCAGTGATCAGTATTCGGATAGCAGAAATTACTGATTACTGATTACTGCAAACTGATTACTTTCTAATTTGCTACTTCGCTGATAAACTTAATCCGCATCAGTCGCAATTCATCAATATCATAATCGCCTTCAAATTCTTTGAGTGCGGCTTCAATATTATCGGATTCGGATTCCATAAAATAATCATGAATTTCTTCTTGTTGATCATCATCAAGCATATCATCAATCCAATATTTTATGTTTAGCTTGGTTCCAGAATAAACAATTTGTTCCATTTCTTTGATTAAATCATCCATCTTTAACCCTTTTGCGGAAGCAATGTCATCAAGAGATAATTTTCTGTCGATATTTTGAATGATATAGAGTTTATTTACTGAATTGACTCCAGTGGATTTAACCACTAAATCTTCTGGACGAATAATATCGTTATCTTCTACATATCTACTAATTAACTCGAGAAATGCCGCACCGTATTTCTTGGCTTTTCCTTCTCCAACACCGTGAATATTAATCAATTCTTCTTGGGAAACCGGATATTTCAAAGCCATATCTTCGAGCGATGGATCTTGAAAAACCACAAAGGGAGGGACACCTAATTTCTTGGCAACTTTTTTACGTAAATCCCGTAACATGCCCATCAATAATTCATCGGCAGTTCCTGTAGATTTTGCCGCTGTCACAATAGCTTCATCTTCAGATTCATTATATTCATGATCTTCAGACATCATAAAGGATTCGCGGTTTTTAATAAAATGCAATCCTTTCTCGGTAATTTTTACGATTCCGTAGGTTTCTATATCTTTAGACAAAAGCCCGGCAACTAAAACTTGCCGCAATAAGGCCATCCAATATTTCTCATCATGATCTGAACCACATCCAAAAAAAGACTGTGTATCCGTTCGATGTGCTTTGATAACAGCATTCACGCGGCCAATTAACGTAAAAACAACTTCTTTTGATTTGTACAAATGTTTCGTATCACGCACCACTTCCAAAAGCTTCACCACTTGATCTATGGCTTCCACTTTTGTTTTCGGATTTCTGACATTATCATCCATATCAGCACCTTCACCATTAACATCATCAAATTCCTCTCCGAAATAATGAAGCAGAAATTTCCTTCTGGACATCGAAGTTTCAGCATAAGCCACCACTTCTTGTAATAACGCAAAACCTATTTCCTGTTCAGCAACAGGTTTGCCCGACATGAATTTCTCTAATTTTTCAACATCTTTATAGGAATAATAGGCCAGACAATGACCTTCGCCACCGTCACGACCTGCGCGACCCGTTTCCTGATAGTAGCTTTCCAATGATTTAGGGATATCGTGGTGAATAACAAAACGAACATCCGGCTTGTCTATTCCCATTCCAAAAGCAATTGTAGCCACCACTACATCAACATCTTCCATAAGAAACATATCCTGATGTTTCGCTCGGGTTTTAGCATCCAATCCGGCATGATAAGGAACGGCACTTATTCCGTTTACTTGTAAAACTTCGGCTATAGCCTCCACTTTTTTACGGCTTAAGCAATAAATAATTCCTGATTTGCCTTTATGCTGTTTGATAAATCGGATAATATCCGATTCAATATTTTTAGTTTTGGTACGTACTTCATAATATAAATTAGGTCTGTTGAACGATGCTTTAAAAGTGGTAGCATCTGTCATATCTAAATTTTTCAGAATATCTTCCTGTACTTTTGGCGTAGCCGTAGCGGTCAACCCAATGATAGGCATATCGCCTAATTGCTTAATAATGTGTTTTAAGTTTCTGTATTCAGGTCTAAAATCGTGTCCCCACTCGGAGATGCAATGCGCTTCATCAATAGCCACAAATGAAATGGGTACCGTTTGAAGAAACGCGACATATTCTTCTTTTGTCAAGGATTCCGGGGCAACATATAATAATTTAGTTAAACCGGAAGTAATATCCTTTTTAACTTGAGCAATTTCTGTTTTGGTAAGAGAAGAGTTTAAAACGTGGGCAACCCCATTTTCAGAAGATAAACTTCGAATGGCATCAACTTGATTTTTCATCAAAGCAATTAAAGGAGAAACTACGATTGCAGTTCCCTCTTGAAACAAAGCAGGTAATTGGTAACAGAGTGATTTTCCTCCTCCTGTGGGCATAATCACAAATGTGTTTTGCTTATCAAGGAGACTTTTAATGACTTGTTCTTGTAATCCTTTAAATTGGCTGAAGCCAAAATATTTTTTTAATTCTTTGTGGATATCAATTTCGTTTGAATTCATTCTTGATTATGTGGTATTTTGTATAAATTTGCATCACATAAAGATACAAAATTCTTTTAAACATACAAATTTTAACCATTCTGTTTTGATAACAAAAGAAAATATATTGGCTAGCGCCAAAAAAACTATTTTATCTGAAAGTGAAGCAATTGCCAAACTAACTGAATATCTTGATGAAAACTTCATCGAAGCTACTCGAAGTATCTACAATTCCAAAGGGAGATTAGTGGTCACAGGTATTGGAAAAAGCGCCATTATTGCCCAAAAAATGGTAGCCACTTTTAATTCTACCGGAACACCCTCTTTATTTCTTCATGCCTCAGAAGCAATTCATGGCGATTTAGGAATGATTCAAAACGAAGATATAATTATCTGCATTTCAAAAAGCGGCAATAGCCCGGAAATAAAAGTTTTAGTACCACTTTTAAAACGTTTTGGCAATACCTTGATTGCAATCACAGGAAACATGACCTCTTTTCTTGCTAAGGGCTCTGATTTTGTTTTGAACACTACTGTAAATGCAGAGGCTTGTCCTAACAATCTGGCTCCTACTAATAGCACAACAGCACAATTAGTCATGGGCGATGCGATTGCGGTTTGCCTTATGGAAATGCGCGATTTCAAACCAGAAGATTTTGCGGTATACCATCCTGGTGGTGCTTTAGGTAAAAAATTATTGTTGCGCGTGAAAGACATGTTAGAACATACTTTGAAACCAATGGTCACTCCTGATGCATCTATAAAGAAAGTAATTTTCGAAATTTCAGAGAAACGACTTGGTGTAACTGCCGTTGTGGATCAAAATAAAGTAATTGGAATCATTACTGACGGCGACATTCGAAGAATGCTAAATGACCGTGATTCATTTACTGATTTGACCGCCAAAGACATTATGACTAAAAACCCAAAACTAATAGCATCTACGGCAATGGTTGCTGATGCATTGAATATTCTCGAAGACTTTTCCATTACACAATTAGTGGTGGTAGACAATGGCGAGTACAAAGGCGTATTACATTTACACGATATTTTAAAAGAAGGAATAGTATAATGGCAAAGAAAGACTTAAACGAAATGTCGTTTTTAGATCATCTTGAAGAATTAAGATGGTTATTGGTTCGAAGTACAATGGCAGTAATAATAATGGCCTTTCTTACGTATTTCATAAGTGATTACCTATTTGACATTATCATATTTGGACCTACAAGACCAACCTTTATAACCTATACTTTTTTTTGTGATTTATCGCACGCTTTAGGTTTTGCAGATAGTATTTGCATCACTGAAATGCCTTTTATCATTCAAAATACGGAAATGGAAGGTCAGGTAAATATGTTTGTCTGGATGTGTCTTTTGGCCGGTTTCATCTTAAGTTTTCCTTATATTTTATTTGAAATATGGAAATTTATAAGTCCTGCTTTGTATGAAAAAGAAAGAAAAAATGCTAAAATATTTATATTCATTTCATCACTACTTTTCTTTTTAGGGGTTTTATTTGGCTATTATGTAGTGATTCCAATGTCAGTCAATTTCTTGGCTACATTTACGGTAAGTGATATTGTAAAGAACCAATTTACTTTGGATTCCTATTTAGGCATGGTAAAAACATCAGTATTAGCAAGTGGAATATTTTTTGAAATGCCAATAATCATCTATTTCTTAACAAAACTAGGTC
This sequence comes from Flavobacterium algoris, assembly GCF_048158525.1. Lineage (NCBI taxonomy): Bacteria > Pseudomonadati > Bacteroidota > Flavobacteriia > Flavobacteriales > Flavobacteriaceae > Flavobacterium > Flavobacterium algoris. The sequence continues at coordinate 7,698 of NZ_JBLNKT010000028.1, read as the reverse complement.
TGGTAACACCCACATTTTTAAGAAAATACTGGAAATATGCCGTAATCATAATACTTATTGTTGCCGCGATTGTTACCCCGCCTGATGTGGTTAGCCAAACCATTGTTGCTATCCCTATGTTATTAATCTACGAATTAAGCATCTTAATTTCAAAACTAGTAGTAAGAAATCAAAAAAAAGCAAATGGCTGATATAATACAAGAATTCAACGAATACCGTTCTAAAATGAACGAAAAATTATTGGCTGACAATAACAAAATTGTAAAGCGTATTTTCAATTTGGACACCAATGCGTATGCCGCAGGAGCCTTAGATGTTAAAACAAAAGAGTTACTGGGATTAGTGGCTTCGGCAGTTTTACGTTGTGATGATTGCGTAAAATATCATTTGGAAACCTGCTACAAAGAAGGTGTGACCAAAGAAGAAATGATGGAAGCAATGGGAATTGCTACGCTTGTTGGTGGAACTATTGTTGTACCTCATTTGCGCAGAGCATACGAATTCTGGGAAGCATTGGAAGAAAACGCTGTGAAATAATTGTTAAGAAGCAAAATCGTTTAATTGTTTATTCGTTTATTTGAACGATTAAACAGTTAAACTATCAAACGATTAAACTAAAAAAAATGAAATTAAGAGCCGAAAATCTTATAAAAACCTATAAAGGTCGTAGTGTTGTAAAAGGCATTTCGGTAGAAGTAAATCAAGGCGAAATCGTAGGGCTTTTGGGGCCTAATGGTGCCGGAAAAACGACTTCGTTTTATATGATTGTAGGATTGGTTAAACCAAATTCAGGCAATATATTTCTGGATGATTTAAATATCACCGATTATCCTATGTACAAAAGAGCACAACAAGGAATTGGTTATTTAGCGCAAGAAGCTTCCGTTTTTAGAAAACTAAGTATCGAAGACAATATACTGAGCGTCCTTCAATTAACAAAACTATCCAAAGCCGAACAAGAAGCTAAAATGGAAAGTTTAATTGAGGAATTTAGCTTAGAACACATTCGAACCAATCGCGGTGATTTACTTTCTGGTGGAGAACGCCGCCGTACTGAAATTGCACGTTGTCTTGCTACCGACCCAAAATTCATATTACTGGATGAACCTTTTGCTGGTGTCGATCCGGTTGCAGTTGAGGACATTCAAAGAATTGTCGCGCAATTAAAAAATAAAAATATTGGTATTCTTATCACCGACCATAATGTTCAGGAAACGCTGGCAATCACTGACAAAACCTACCTTATGTTTGAAGGTGGAATCCTAAAAGCTGGTATTCCGGAAGAATTAGTGGAAGATGAAATGGTACGAAGAGTGTATTTGGGTCAAAATTTCGAGTTGAGAAAGAAGAAATTGGAGTTTTAAAAAAGTATTCAGTTAACAGATAGCAGATGACAGATATTGAGAAACAATCATTTTCAGAAACTTACATCGCAAAAAATCTATATCTTTGTTTTTATGTATTTAATAACCCAAAATAAAGAAATAATCAAAAAATTATGTGAAACACATAATGTTGAAAAATTATATCTTTTTGGCTCAGCTACTACAACAAAATTTAATGAAGAAAGTGATATAGATTTTTTAGTGAAATTTAAATCTTTTGATCTTAAACTATACTTTATAAATTATATTGATCTTAAAAATAAACTCAAAAATTTACTGCACAGAGAAATTGATTTAGTGGAAGAGCAAACTTTAAAAAACCCCTATTTAATTAGTTCCATTGAAGAAAATAAAGAATTAATTTATGGATAAAAAAATCCTAAAATGGCTTTATGATGTTAAAGTATCAATTGATGAGATAAACAGTTATTTTATTGACGAAAGAATGGATTTTTTTGAATACAGAAAAAACTTAATGCGAAAAAGAGCTGTAGAAAGAAATCTTGAAATAATTGGAGAAGCCATAAATAGAATATTAAAAACTGATAATTCTTATACTTCAAAAATTACTGATGCTACTGCAATTGTTTGATTAAGAAACCAAGTTATTCATGCTTATGATAACATATCAGATGAAACTATTTGGGCAATAATCACCAATCATTTACCAAAGTTAAAAATCGAATCGATAAATTATTAAAAGGCAACTAAAAGCCTTAAATTGGCAACATTTCTTAATCTGAAGCCTAATTACTGTAAACTGAACACTGTAAACTAAAAACTGATCACTTTCCTACAGAGCTACACCAAATTTTTGAGGATTTAAAATCATGTAATTAATTAGTTTTCCATCCTCATTACTTTCGTTTAATAATTCGTTATAAATACTTTCATTTATATAGTTGCATTTAAGTGAAAACTCCAGCCAAACTTGAGTTTCTGAATTTTCAGCATCAGAATCGGTTAATTTGCTATGAAAATTTTTGGGATAGATTCTTTTTCTATAAGATTCTGAGATATTAGCTGGTACACTTCTTGAAGAACGCCTAATTTGATCCGTTAAAGAATACATTTCTTCTTTTGGAAATAGTTTTGTTATTTCAAAAATTTTCATGGCTAATGAAAATGATTTCTGATACGCTAATAAATCTTGGAATTTCATATTTATATCATTTAAAGTTGATTATTGAACACTAAAAACTGATCACTGAATACTGATCACCAAATACTGATTACTAAATACTGATCACTAAAATACTACTCCACAGTAATATACTGCAACTGCTGCAAATCACCATTGTAAATATTGACATCAACATTTCCTTTTATTCCTGGTACGGAAGCTTTCTCTGTAAATTGCCAGAACAACCAATCATCATCCATTTCTTCCCTGTAAAAATTATAATTGGCAATCCAAAAAAGATAATTACTGAATTCATCTTTCAAAAAATCATCATAATATTTCTCCCCTGTATAGATAATCGGTTTTACGCCATAATGCAATTCAATTGCTTTCAACCATCGTTTCAGTCCAGTTTTCAGGCTATCGAGAGACTGATTTTTTGGTAGTTTTTCAATATCCAATATAGGCGGTAAATCCCCTTTTTGAAGTCTCACTGTTTTTATGAAAAGCGCTGCCTGCTCAAGTGAATTTTCGTTAGGGCGGTAATAATGATAAGCGCCCCGAATCATTTTATTGTCTTTGGCGCCAAGCCAATTCCGATTGTACTGACGATCTTTCCGATCCTTTCCTACTGTGGCTCGAATAAATACAAAATGTAAGGGATATTTTTTTTCTAAAGTATCCACATAAGACCAGCTGATTTTTCCCTGATATTCAGAAACGTCTAAACCGATGCTTTTTTCTTCGTTTTTTTCTAAAACCTGAAAATTTCGAACATCGGAAATACGCTTACCCTCGGCTGCTTTGCTGAGTATTTTATTCGATTTAAAACTAAAATAATAAGCTAAACCATTCCGATAATGATACCCAACCCCAAGAACAAACAAGATAAAAAAAGTAACAACAGAAAAACGCACGAGCTTCCCAGAGAAAATTGAGATTTTCTTTTTGGGTTTACGAATTCTTGTCGTTTGTCGTCGGACCAGCTTTTTTCTCATTCAAAAAACTACTTTTTCAAAACTTTATTATTCACTACAGAAAGCAAAATATAAAAAATAATAAGCAAAGGAATTCCTAAATACTGAAAGAAAACCAAAAGCAAAAGCGACAGTAATAAAAAGATAATCTGAAGTGCATTGTCTTTGAAGCTAAACTTTTTAATTTTTAATGAAAATAATGGAATTTCAGCGTTCAACATATAAGCACTTAATAAAGTTACAACCAATAAAACCCATTGATTCGTCAAAATTTCGAGAAGAAATAGAGAATCAGAGTATTTTAAAACTAAAGGCAAACTCAAAACAAACAAAGCATTAGCAGGCGTTGGCAAACCTATGAAGGAATCCGTTTGACGCGTGTCAATATTAAAATTAGCCAAGCGATAGCAAGAACCCAAAGTGATAATAAAACCTAAATAAGGAAAAATTTGCATATAACTCTCTGACATAGTTGTCGAAGTGTTAATCAGCATCTGATACATCACTAAACCGGGAACAACACCGCTGGTAACCATATCTGCTAAAGAATCCAACTGCAAACCTAACGGACTGGAAACTTTAAATAATCGGGCAAAAAAACCATCAAAAAAATCTAAAAATATACCAAGGCATACAAAATAAAAAGCCATTTCAAAATTACGATGAAATGCAAAAACCAAAGCAATACAGCCACAAAAAAGGTTGAGTAATGTAATGAGATTCGGGATATGCTTTTTAATATTCATAGTGCTAAAGTTTAGTGATTCAAAGTTGGCAAATTTAGCATAATAAGTGACGAAGAAGTACGTTTTTTAATAGAGATTTTTCAACAACTGTTTCTTGTTTATATATATTTATCCAAAGGAAGAAATAACCTCAGTAAAAAATTATATTTTTGATAAAAATTAAACAGACTTTCGGTTTGTAAAAATAATACTATTGAAAAAAGGCTTCGTATTGCTTTTGCTTTTGGTTTGTACCGTAAATCACAGTCAGGCCGTCAGGAAATACTCGAATGAGTTTATGAATATCGGCGTGGATGCGGCAGCTTTAGGCATGTCAAATACCGTAGTGGCTTCTACAAGCGATGTCAATTCAGGGTATTGGAATCCTGCAGGACTTATTCATCTGGAAGACCATCAGGTATCCCTGATGCATGCCAACTATTTTGCCAATATTGCACAATATGATTATGCCGCTTATGCCAGTCCTATAGATGACCGCAGCGCTTGGGGGATTTCTTTAATTCGTTTTGGTGTGGATGACATTTTAAATACTACTGAATTAATAGACAGTCAGGGCAACATTGACTACAACCGAATCAGTCTTTTTTCTACTGCCGATTATGGTTTTACTTTTTCGTATGCCAGAAAGCTTCCTGTTCCCGGATTTCAGTATGGCGTAAATGCCAAAGTAATCCGTCGCATTATCGGAAAATTTGCCAGTTCTTGGGGATTTGGCTTTGATGTTGGATTGCAATTCGAAAAAAATGACTGGCAATTTGGGCTCATCGTCCGTGACATAACCACTACCTATAACGTATGGAATATTGATGAAGCCGAGTATAAAAAAATTGCCAATGCCATTCCTGGAGAAAATCAGGAATTACCTGAAAGCACAGAGATTACCGCTCCAAAAGCACAACTGGGAATAGCAAAAAAGTTTATCATTCATTACGATTACAGTATTATGGCTGCAGCCAATATGAATATGCGGTTTGCCAAAACCAACGACGCTTTTTCAACTGATTTTATAAGTATTGATCCTGCCGTAGGACTCGAATTTGGTTATACCGATTTGGTCTTCCTACGTGCTGGCGTTGGGAATTTCCAAAAGGTACAACAACTGGACAGCACAGAAAAAGTAGGATTCCAACCCAATATTGGATTGGGCTTTAAATACAAAGGCATTCAAATTGATTATGCACTAACCGATTTAGGCAATCAAAGTACCGCGCTGTATTCGAATATTTTTTCAGTGAAAGTAGATTTAGGTTTGTTTCGAAATTAATTATATTTATTTAATCATCAAGTCAATGAATTTCTCTTTATTAAAAAAAATTTCTTTTTTCATCATATTATTTACTACCATAAACCAAAGTTTTGGTCAAAACCTTTTGTTGTCAAAAGAGGCGAAAGTGAGCGTACTTACTTGCGGAACGGGAAACGAATCGTATTCTTTGTTTGGACATACTGCTATTCGCATCAATGACCCCTACAACAACATTGACGTAGTGTATAACTATGGAGCTTTCGACTTCAACACGCCTAATTTTGTTTTGAAATTCATAAAAGGAGACTTACAGTATTTTGCAGTAGCGCATCCCTATGCTGATTTCATCAATGAATACAATTATGAAAAAAGATCAGTTTACGAACAGGAATTGAATATTCCGGAGAATCTCAAACAAAAATTATTTGATAACCTGAATACTTCCTTAGCTTCAGGAGACAGCCATTATACGTATAAATTTATTGATAAAAACTGTACGTCAATGGTCGTTGACATTATAAACAAAACACTGGACACTGTCGCAATTGTAAAGAATGCAGATACTGATATCACCTATAGAACTATATTGTATCCGTATTTTGACAATCACTTTTATGAAAAATTAGGAACCAGTATTATATTTGGCAAAAAAGTAGATGGCTTGGGTACCCAGATTTTTTTACCTTTTGAATTACAAAAAAGCCTGAAAAAAGTTTCTTTCCAGAACCATCCGCTTGCTCCCGAAAACAAAACCATAATCGAATTCGATGAAGAAATTCCTGGGTCTTGGTGGAACAATTGGTACACTTATGTAATACTCCTTGGATTTATTGCACTAATAAATAAGAAAAGCATCAATCTATTTTACCTCACTATGATGGCTCTATTAGGATTATTCTTCGTATTTGTGGGATTTTATTCATACCACTTAGAATTAGGATACAATTATAATGTTTTGCTATTTAATCCTACTTTATTGGGATTGCTTTATTTTTACGCAACAAAAAACAAAAAAGGAATTTACAATCTGGCTATATTCAACATCTTTTCGTTGCTTATCTACTTAGCCATTCTAGTCAACAAAGCACATTTATTAATTGTACTCCCTTTGGTAATTACAAGTATGATAATTTTAGTAAAACTGGCAATTCAGAATAAAAAACGCATTCCAATAATTATTTAGGAGGAAGCAGCAATGTTATTTTTTCTGTCTCTAAAACCTAAATGTTATTTATATCCGTAATTCCACTCCTCAATTCCCCTCTTGAGAGGGGTTAGGGGTGTGTTTTTCATACTCATAAATATAAAACTCAATAGCCCGCATAACACTCTCCATATCTTTCAAGACCTGTTCATCACTAAATCGCAAAATGTTAATCCCAAACTCATTCATTCGCTTTTCTTTTATACCATCTTTATTATATACTTCTAAAAATTGATGGGAATACCCATCTACTTCTATCCCTAACATTAATTCATAACAGAAAAAATCTAAAATAAAATTATCTATCGGTTTTTGACGATGAAAATCATAACCGTACATCTGTTTCCCTTTTAATTTTAACCAAAGGAAAATTTCTGTTTCTGTCGAATTATTGCGAAGCTGTCGGGCAAATTTTTTGAGTTTTGGATTGTAGGGTATGATTTTTTTTTTAGGCATACAAGATTCTGTCACTGTTTTAATAATGTTAAAAATAAGATTTTTTGATTATATTTTTATACCGTTTAAATAAACACACACCCCTAGCCCCTCTCAAGAGGGGAACACGACCCCGTAATCATTCAGTTTTTATTTTCAAAAGACTAAAAAAACCTAAAGTCCATTCACAACTATAATCCCACTCCTCGATCCCCCCCTTGATAGTCCCGAGTAATCGGGATACGGTATGTTCTTCATAATGTCTTTTTTCAAAACGCAGTATTAAAGATCTGAAATATTATTTATATTCGTAATTGCACTTCTCAATTCCCCTCTTGAGAGGGGCAAGGGGTTCCATAATAATTTATTTTTAATAAACCTAAAGTCCATTCACAACTATAATACCACTCCCCAATTCCCTCCTTGATAGTCCCAAGTATTCGGGATAGGATATGTTCTTCATAATGGATATGCTAATAAAAACTGCACATTAAGTTAAGCTACATTTTTGTAATTAATTTGATTGTTAAATTCTTCAATTGTTGCATAATTCAATGCTGAATGTCTTCTTTTTCGATTGTA
>NZ_JBLNKT010000027.1:0-48749 GCF_048158525.1 Flavobacterium algoris | reverse complement strand
TCTCTAACAATTTGAAGCTTTAAAGACATACTGTAATCGCGTTGGGTGCGTTTTACATAATTTATGTTTTCTTCCATAACGATCTTTTTTGTGTATCGCTATTTCAGGACGGGACAATTTATCAATAAAAAAAGCCAGCAATGTGCTGACTTTTGTTTTATATATTAATAAAATAAATTCTTTTTGTTCTTAACCTAAAATTACATCTGTTTTCATAATGTTCTTTTTTTATATGTAAATATATTCAAATATAATACCAAAAAATTAATTAACCAAATTAAGTACACCTAATACTTTTTATTTAACATCTAAACTATTACCCGAAAGAAATTTTTTGGTTGTTATACAATCTTTAGATAAAAAGTCTTTATGGAACACCTTGTTTAAACCTGATAATGAATGTTTGGCAATAATTGTTAAGCGAATGAATGAAGATTCATCAATCCAATCTTTTTCTATTTCATCAACAGTTCTGACTCGCATTGCGTGCAAATTATGGCTGTCGTTTTTATTTTCACAAGGAATATATGCTGAAAAATTATCTTTTAATGTTATATCATTTCCAACTAAATTGGATCCATTAAAATCTCCAACTGGCTTATAAAAAGTAGTTTCAATGTGAATATCAAATATTTCTGAATTTGTTGCATTAATAAACTTAAAAAAATAATTGATTTCACCTTTATATTCTATTTTACTTATATAATTTGAAATTTTTATGATTGGTCTTTTCTTTTTTAAATAAAAAATTAGAAATAAATACGATGCAATTAATCCAGATATAATTCCAATAAGTAGGCTAATAAAATCAGACATATATAGTTTTTTATTTCAAATATATGTAAAATATTACAAAAACAGTTTTATTTTTTAAATGATATTCAAGTTTAGATCTATTTAGTTAACCAAAATTTTTTTAAAAAAAGTATTATTCATTATAGGGTCAAAAAGATATATTTACAGCTTATCACGACAAGTTTTGGAAGTACTTTTAGGAGCAGGTAAATAAAAACTTGAATTTGTTATATGTAAAAAGCCCCGTTTGAGGCTTTTTTTTGTGGGATAGTTTTTTGTGTTAATGGCTCATTGTTACGGGGTCAAAGTCGGAGACATTTTCCCAGCGTAAACCGACTAACTCTTCGTAGAGCGAGTGACTTTGCCGCCCAGCAGGCTATATTTATTAATCATTAGTCCACTTCATAAATGCTTCAAATACATCCATCCAATGATATTCGGGTTTATTTTTTTGCCAAATGATAAATGAATGGTCATAATCTGGATATACTTTAAATGTTAGATTGTTTTTTTTATGTCTGATGAACTCAATTGGAATCAAATAGGTAGATTCAATAGGTACAGATTCGTCTTTTCCACAAGCTGTAACAAAAATTGGGATTTTGATTTGCAGTAAATTATCAATCGCTGCTTCAGAAAATTTTGTCCAACGTCGAAATGTATGTCCTTCCCAAAATTTACTAATAGAGTTTTCATCCGCTTCAATTTCTTTAAGTTGATTTAATAAAGAGTCCATTTTTACTTTTCCTTGATCTTCTGTTAAAGTACCTTTTTGAATCTCTTTTCTAATAAAAAGTGTGAAATCATAATATTGAGTGTTTCCATCACCTGACCAAAACCCAATATGAGTTAAATCTTTATTTATAGTACCTAATTTAGCAGCAACATCGCTTCCTTCAGAATGACCAATTGCAATAATTTTTTTAGGTTTTTTAACTAAATTCCTTATTATATATTTAAGGACTTCATTTGCTTGGTTTGCCCTGTATTCTAAAGATTCATTTTCATAAAACAATTTTGTAGCTTTAAATTCACTATTTATTGTTGAAAAAGGGATTCCTTTTTTTGATATAACAACAAATACGAAGTTTTTGGGTATTTTTTCTAAGTCAAAAGGAATATGACTTTTTATATAAGTCATTTTGCCTTCTTTTTTAATATTCATAAAAGGTTCTGGCCCAGAACCCTGTAGAAAAAGTAAAATGCTATTTGTATTCTCAATTTTATCATTTGAATATAAATGAAAATTGATAGTGTCTTTCTTTTTAATTATTGAATAGTGTTGATATTTATCTGGTTTTGGGTTAAATTGTCCTAGTAAATTAATAGATAAAAAAAGGAATAATAATGTTTGACAATATTTCATTTTTTGTTGGGTCTTTTAAAATTGCTCGTAGCTAAATCTAATATACTCAATGCTAAAAGAGTTAAAACTATTTGTAATTAAATTCGTCTTTTCAAATATAATCAAATTGCCACTCTCTTCTTATTTATTAAGTATTTTCTTTAAAAATTGTTCAAGCTAATCCCAAAAAAAGCCCCAATTACAGGACTTTAAAATATAAAAATTTTAAACTTATTTCTTCTTCAATTTCTCCTTGAAAAAATCAATAGTTCGTTTCCACGATAGAGTTGCGGAGGCTTCATCGTATCGGGGAGTGGTATTATTATGAAAACCATGATTGACTCCGGGATAAAAATAAGCGGTATGTTCTACTTTATTTTTTGAGTATGGCTTCAAAAGCGGGGCAACCCTCATTTACTTTAGTGTCTAAACCGGTATAGTGTGCCATGATTGGTATTTTTATTTTTTCAGCTTCTTCAGCTGTAGGTTGTCCTCCATAATTAGGAACTACTGCGCATAAATCAGTGATTTTGACCGCCATCATATTGGCAATTTCAGTACTCGGTTTTCATGTACGACAATTTAGCGAACTATAATTATTTTTTATTTCAAAGTATTAAGAATTCCCACTTTCTTATGGATACACTTTCTATTTATTGATTTCAATTGTCCTTTTAGTTTTAGCACTTTTTAATGCAGCATCAAGTATTTCCATCACTATCATATTGTTTTCTAAAGAGGAAAGTTCGTAAGGTTTTAGGGTGATTTCGTTTCTTACAACAGCAGCCAAAAAGGAAAAGGGATCATTACGAGGTGCTTCTAATTCTTTAATCTGGTATGATTCTTCTTTGTATCCGTCATAACCATCGGCAATGCGCACCCGCAAGTTATTTTTATTGTCCGCATATATAGCTCCATTTAAACCATAAATTTCCATATCTTTTCTTCCAATTGGCCAGTTCCAGGACCCTTGAATTAATGCATTTGCATTGTCATACGTTAAAATTATTGTTGATTCGTCATCCACATTTGGATTATTTTCAGGCTGTAGTTGCTGTGTTATTGCAGTTACTGAATTTGGCTTTTTGCCTTCCATTATCCAGGTCATTAGATTTGCACCATAACAACCAAAATCTATAATAGCACCTCCTCCGTTTTGAACAGGATCCGTTAACCATTCTAAAAACTCACTATTAACGCCAATTTTTTTAGGACCTTTGTGCCCATCACGAATTATAACTTTGCGTAAATCGCCTACTTTATCTTTTTTTAATAAATCATATGCTTTGTAGTTTGAAGGATACCAAGTGGTTTCGTAATTAGTAAGTAGATGAATGTTATGCTTTTTAGCAAGCATTTCCATTTTTTTAGCATGTTCCAGACTCACGGCCAATGGCTTTTCAACCATTACATGAATCCCCTTTGGAGCACAAGCTTCAACGACTTCTAAATGTTGATATATGGTACCGAAAGCAGTAACTGCCTCTGGATGTGTTTTATCAATCATTTCTTCAATCGTATTAAAAACAATACTCATTGGGAATTTGTGTTCTTTGGAATATCGTTGTGCTAAACCGCGATTAGGTTCTACTATCCCTACAATTTGAATATCTCCAAGATTTTCGCGACCCAGAATTCCATGTACGTGGGTATGCGTGAGACCAATAATTCCAACTTTGAGCGGCTTTTTCTGAGCTGAAACGTTTAGTGATGTTACTATAATTATGAAGAAAGCATAAAGAAATTTTTGTGACATAGGTAGCATTGTTTAATTTGAAATTATTTTTGTTAAAATTACTGCTTGTTCATAAAATACACACGACTCTTTTTTGCAAATAGTTAGAATCTTTCGTCATTAAATTCGTGTTTTCAAATATAACCAAATTTATTATAAGGAGATTTATAATTTATGCCTTTTAAATAGTTTCCAATCAATGCTAAAAAAGCCCCAATTACGTGACTTTTAAATATTAATAGCGATAACTTTTTCAACAAATTGCCTTCTTTCTATTTTATTATGTGCGTAGTCATCGTATAGGTCAAATACTTAATTTAGGAAAATATGCGCTTGTTTTTTCGCATCATTCGTAATTGCCTTGTATTAATGCTAAATTAGTTTTTCTACGCAATATTTTCGACACCATCGGGAAACGGTCTGTAGGCGTAATAATGCAAGACTTCTTCAATGGCTATTTTCAAGGCTTCGTTTATTGGGAGTAAAGTAATGGCTAGCCTGTTGTCAATTTGAGAAAGTTGCATGTAATAATCCGAAAAAATGGGTACGTATAATCCTTTGCCAATGGCTTCTTCAGTATCCTTGAAGTTTTGTTGCTGTTCTTCTTTGATTATTTTGCAAGTCGCCAATCGCAGTTTACCATATTTGTCTCTGCTCGCGGCATACCCAAAAAGCCTGCAAATCAATCCGCGATAGCGATAGTTGCTACAGCTTCCGTTGCTACGGTTCAAAACATCAAGTGGTCGGTATAAATGACAGTTGCTGTCGGATTTATTATTTAATTCAACAAGCATTTCTTCGGCTTTTCCGTTTAAAAATAAATGTAATGCCCAAGGCAAAAACTCCAAGGGAGAAGCAACGATGTCTGGTGTTGAACAGCATTTACCACAGCCAGTGCGACAATGTAAATTAGTTTCTGATTGGAAAGCACTAATTTCATTTTCAAGACGGCCAAATAATTCTTCAACCAGCCGAACCTTATGTTCTATAGACATTGATTTTTGTGTAAGGTAGTCTATTAAAAAGGGGTAACTGTATAATTAAGTTTTTCTTATCGTTTATAATTGATAAGGTTGTTTATTCAATTGCAAAGCTATAAAAGAGGAAGGAAGTGTTTTTTTTCGGATGGAGACAAATCAGTCATCTCTTAAAAATTCAAATACTTCATCATCCTGAATGATAGTTACTTTGCTGCAATGAGACAAGTGTGAAAAAGAATAAGGCTTTCTGATATTGAAGAATCCACTGCCGGCTAACCTAAATTTTCCGCTACATTCTGGAATACCTGTTGATGAATACCGATTTATTAAATATCCTTCATCAATTGGTTTCAACCAAAACCAACCGCCGGCAACTTCGCCACCCAACCATTGACTGTCTTTGGGGATGTTTTCAGGTCTAGTTGGTACCGGTAGTGTGCCTTTTACGTTTTCTTTGGTATATACTGTATTGGAGTGATGGTGTTGTCTTTTTGGATTATCTGCAGCAATTTTCGGTATAATGATTTTATCCGAAAGACAATTGATATTGGTTATGGGCATGGGTTTGAGACGCCATAAATAACGAAGTTTAAAACGGTATTTTTGCGCAGGGGCTCCAGCCAAAATTCCGTTTCTCACAAACCGGCAACAATTGATTCCATTAATTACAAATGGACCAAAAGGAATTGCTTCTTTATTTTGCAGTTCTTTAATTTTGGATATGGAAGACTCAATGTTTACAGGACAATAAGAAGCATATAACGGACCCATGCCAAAAGTCGTTTCGTTGTTTTGTATTTCATTCAAGAGCTCTTTAATATTTGCTATTTTATTATTGAAGAAGTTGGCCTTTGTGTGAATTTCAAGATTTGCATCCGTAGAAACATCCCGAATCCGTCCATGCTGATACGGAGCATGGTATCTTCCGCAATCAAAATAAGAACAATTGCCTGAGGCAACGTCTACTAATATCAATGACGCATGACCTACTTTATATTGAAAGTTTTTGTTATGACCCAACCAGCGCATGGGGGTATCATACCAGGAACCGGGCTGTTTGCCAATAAATTCAGGCCAGGCAATTGCAATTGCCATTCCGTTATGTTTAGCCATTTTAAAACGTTTTGGGGTTATTCCAGTTTTTTATCTTTCGGCATTGTTCCAAAAATAATCTCCCAAAGGGGAAATGTAAGACCAAAAGCTACCGTTTCATTTTTGTAATGGTGTAGCAGATGGTGTTTCCATAGATAACGAAAAAAGTTTTTGGGAGGTTTGGTTGTATGTATGAAATAATGTAAAGACAGATAGTACGAATAGCCCATTAAAAAACCAGGAAAAAATAGAAGAACATACTTGTCTATAATAAGCCAGAAAATAAATATAAATAAGCCAGCGAGTGGTATGGATACAGGAAGAGGTAAGACCAATCGTTGTTTGTCCCGAGGAGTAGTATGATGCATTCCATGAATCTTGAATATCCATTTCTTAGGGTTTTTATATTCTCCCATATGATAAATAAACCGGTGTATTAAATATTCGGCAAGTGTATAAACAAAGGTTCCAGAAAAAAATAACACTATATAGCCCAGTATTGATAGCTTTATTTTGATTATACCAAAGAGGATTATGTTTAGCGATATAAGTGCTAAAGTGGTGATTACAAACAAAGCATTGGTTTTTGTAAGACTTTCCATGATAGGATTCTCAAAAAGTCGTATAGATTCCTTTGATTTTTTCATTTTTGTTCGTTTTTAATGTTTCCAACGCTGTAAAATTGAAAATATTTAATGCTTTGATTTTGTGGACAAGAGTTATGAAATAATTTTCATTCTCCTTGGTTTTTCTCAAAATCTATCATCCAATTCACACCAAATTTATCAGTAAATGTTCCAAAATAGCCCCCCCAAAATGCATCTTCCATTGGCATTCCTACTTTTCCACCCGCTGAAAGTGCATTAAACAGTTTGTCAGCTTCTTCTTTACTTTCTGCATTGATAGCAAGCGAAAAATTATTTCCGTAAACAGTTTTAGCTCCAAATGATTCGAAGCTGTCACTTCCTGATATAGCAGTTTCTTTACTAATGGGTAAGGAAACATGCATTATTTTTTCGGCTTCTCCGGGAGGACAGGTTTTGCCCTCTTGCATGGGCATATCTTTAAATCTTCCAAAATAAGAGAATTCACCTCCAAACACTGATTTGTAAAAATTAAACGCTTCTTCGCAATTCCCATTATAGGTGATATACGTATTTACTGTTGCCATAGTACAGATGTTTAAATGTTAGATTGTTGTTTTTTAATTGATCATATAGTTTTTTAAAAAAGAATAAGCAATCATTAAAAAGTGATTTTTAAAGATAGTGCCGGTTGTGAATTTAGAACTAATGAACCTTGCATGGGGCTGAAAACGGGTTGGTTAATTAAAGAAATAGTTGCAGCTTTTCGAGCATTATTTCCAGACATTATAAAAAAAGGAATGCTTCCCAAACCAGAAACAACACCTCCCAACATAATAAAACCATAGGCATCTGCTGTTGCATTAGAATTACTATACCAGCTATCGCTAAAACCAATTGCGCCTACTACTGTCATAATAGTTCCGCCAGAGAGTAAAATCCAACCTGTGGTTTTTTGGTTTTTACTTTTCTTCAAGTAATATTCTTTAGAAAATTCATTATTTGGTATTGTCTGGCTAAATGCATTTACCGTAAAAAGGAAAAGTATTAGAAAAGTAATTGTCTTTTTCATGATAATACGTTTTTTTGCCTACTCTTTTAATATGCAGTTTTCGGCTTAGCTGTTTTTATATTTAAGTAAATAAAAAAAATATTTAGGATAATTTTAAATCAAAAGAACAATGATAAATGACTGTAATTATTGGAAAGTATAGGTCAAAATTTCACGCTCTTACCAGTCTTTTTTTGTCAAATATCTTTTGTACCAGACAATCGCTAAATCAGCTACTTCCTGTAATTTTCCAGGCTCTTCGAATAAATGGGTCGCTCCCGGAATTATTTTCATTTCTTTTATGGACCCCAATTCATCATAAGCCATTTTATTCATCCCAATAACTGGAACATCTTCACCGCCTACAATTAGTAATGTAGGAGCGGTTACTAATGGTAATTCGGTTATGGCTAAATCAGGGCGACCGCCTCTCGAAACTACTGCTTTTATTTTGTTTCCAAAATGAGCTGCAGCCCGCAATGCTGATGCAGCTCCGGTACTGGCTCCAAAGTAGCCTATGGGTAGGTTTTTTGCTCCTTTATTGGACATAAGCCATAATGTGGTTTCTATCAGTCGGATGGATAATAAATCGATATTAAACCGGTTTTCGTAAATGCGATCTTCTTCTTCAGTTAGTAAGTCAAACAGGAATGTGCCTATTTTTTGTTGCTGAATCAGTTCTGCGACCATTCTGTTTCGGGAACTGAATCTACTGCTGCCGCTTCCGTGTGAAAAAACAATAATCCCAATTGCATTTTCAGGAATTATTAAATCCCCTTTCAACGTGACAGATGACAAAGGGATATCCAAATCTAATTTCTCCATAATTGATTTTTTTTAAAAATAAACAATAGTAGATTTGTAATGCTATTCAATAGGGCTTGCAACATTTAATATTTTAACGACTTCCTCATCTTCGACTTGATCGAATTCTTCGTAAAATCCTCCAACTCCTCTAAAAGATTTTGAAGCAATTAGATAGATAAATTCATCAGTATTGCTCTCAAATATAGCTACGGTACCATATGGCAATACAGGCACGGCTACGATAATTTTTGCAGGTTTTTGTTTTCGCAACATTTTTATACTGGCAAGCAAGGTATTCCCTGTTGCTATACCGTCATCTACTAAAATTATGTTTTTGCCTTTTATATCCATTGGTTCTCTATTACCCATGTAGAGTTGGTATTTCTCCTTTAATAATTTTCGAAGACGAGTAATTTCTTCATCTATATACACATTGGAAACACCAGGATGCTCATTAATAATCATAGAATCCAGGGATACGGCACCTATAGCAAACTCCTTATTATAGGGATGTCCAATTTTTTTTGAAAGTACAATGTCTAAGGGGAGATGCAATTTTTTTGCTATTTCATGACCAATGGGAACACCACCTCTGGGAACGGCAAGAATTATTGAATTGCTATTCTGATACGTTTTTAATTTTTCAGCTAGCAATAATCCCGCTTCAATCCGGTCTTTTAATATCTCGTTATACATAACATTCCGTTTTATATAAAATAAAAAAATTTGACATAAAGGTACTGATTTTCAGTTACTTTGATTTATTTTGATAAAATTATTTTATTCTTTTTCAAAAGATTTTTTTTTAATATTTCATAATTTAAATAGGAAGAAATCAATTTAGACTGCATTTTATAGTTTAAAAAAGATAGGGTGTGAGATTATTTTCAATCAAATTAAAATGGGTCTTTAAAAGACAAAAGGACATCGTTTTTATAAAAGGATTTTTGCTATTTTTACTTCTTACCTAATGGAGAAAAAATGGCATTGTTAAAAAACATAAATGTAAAGGCTAAAGCGGATAGGAATACTGGTTTTGGAACTAATGCGAATAGTTATGGAGGGCGTTTTGTAAATAAAAATGGAACTGCAAATGTAGAGAAGAAAGGCATGCATATTTTGCATCGGATTAGTTGGTATCATACCATGATTAATATGCCACGATGGAAATTTATGCTGATTCTTTTACTGTTTTATGTTGGTATGAATTTTTTATTCGCATTTGTTTATTATCTCATTGGAATTGAACATTTGGATGGGATTGATGCTTCCGGGTCGGATTGGGTACAATTTGGACAGGCTTATTTCTTTAGTGCGCAAACGTTCACTACAGTAGGTTATGGACATATTAGTCCCACCGGTTTTATGACGAGTTTAGTTTCGGCTGCTGAGGCCTTAATTGGTTTGTTAAGTTTTGCTATTGCCACGGGTTTATTCTTCGGGCGATTTAGTAAACCCACAGCTTTTTTAAAGTTTTCCCATAACGCATTGATTGCGCCTTATGGAGAAATCAAGGGTTTAATGATTAGAACTACCCCTTTTAAAAATACTAATTTCACTGATGCTGAAGCCAAAATGACTCTTGGAATGAGCATTGAAGAAAATGGTATAACGACTAATAATTTCTACTCTTTGGAATTAGAATTAGATAGAATAAATGCTTTAACCTTAAGTTGGACTTTGGTTCACCCAATAACTGAAAACAGCCCACTTTATAATTTTACAGAAGCTGATTTTAAAAATACTCATGGAGAAATTCTTGTTTTCATCAAAACCTTTGATGATATGTTTAGTAATACGGTTGCAATCAGAACTTCATATACGTTTAATGAAGTAGTATATGGAGCAAAATTTGAGCCTATGTACGCCCGAAGCACTGATAATTCTAAAACAATCCTGAATTTAGACAAATTGGATGCCTATAACAGCGTCACTTTAGAATAAAATAATTGTTTTCAGATTATTTCAAATTTATAGAGAAAAATATTTTACATTTGTTTAATAAATTAACTTAAACAATGAACAATATAAAAAGCGTTTTCAGTATAAAGGATCTTGAAAATCTTTCTGGAATAAAAGCGCATACCATACGAATCTGGGAGAAAAGATATGACATATTGCAACCCATGCGTACGGATACAAATATTCGACTATACGATTTGGCAAGTTTGCAGAAGCTTTTGAATATTACTTTGTTGCATGATTATGGGTATAAAATATCTAAAATTGCGACTTATCCCCAAGAAAAAATACCGTCTCTTGTAAGAGAAATTATTTCGACAAAAAATGCCAAAAATCATGCTATCAGTGCCTTTAAGATGGCAATGATGAACTTTGATCAAGAGCTTTTTTTTAATACCTATAATTGGTTAATTGCCGAAAAATCGTTTAAAGAAATCTTTCATCAAGTTTTTATTCCTTTGATGAATGAACTTGGATTGCTGTGGCAGTCTGATACAATTACTCCGGCACACGAGCATTTTGTAAGTTATTTAATTAAGCAAAAACTACTGGTAAATACTGAAAAATTGCAGGTTTTGAAACAAACCAAATTTGATAAGGTATTTGTTTTGTCACTTCCTTTGAATGAGATACATGAATTGGGATTGATGTATTTGAATTATGAAATCCTTTTGAATGGATATAAAACGATTTACTTGGGAGAGAGTATGCCTATTGAAAATTTGAAAGATTTAAAAAAACATTTTAATTCGATTGTTTTTGTGTCCTACTTGACCGTTCAGCCTGATAGAGATTCCATAAATGAATATGTGACTAAAATGACCGATGAATTGGTAGACGATAACGCCGAGTTATGGTTTACCGGCAGGTTGGTTGAATTCATTAATAAGGAAGAACTTTCTGATAGAATATCAATTTTCGATTCCATTTCAGAATTAATAGACCGAATTTGATATTTTGTTTTATATTTTTGTATATTTGTTAAACAAATGAAGAAAAAAATTACAATTATAGGTTCGGGATTTTCAGCTTTGGCTGCTTCCTGTTATTTGGCAAAAAGTGGCCATCAAGTCACCGTTTTTGAGAAAAATGCTGCTATTGGCGGAAGAGCCAGACAATTAAAAAAAGATGGATTTACGTTTGATATGGGACCAAGCTGGTATTGGATGCCGGATGTATTTGAACGTTTTTTTTTCGATTTTGACAAAAAAACAACGGATTATTATGAGCTTATAAAATTATCTCCAGCATACCGAGTGTATTATGCTGTAGATGATTTTATCGCAATTGCGGATAATTTACCGGATATTATATTTGCTTTTGAAGCCATTGAAAAAGGAAGCGGTAAAATACTAAATGAATTTATGGCCGAGGCCAAAAGCAATTATGACATTGCCATTAAAAAATTAGTATACCGTCCCGGGGTTTCTCCATTGGAATTGGTAACTAAGGAGACCGCTTTGAAAATGGGACAGTTTTTTACTAACATCAGTAAAGAGATACGCAAGAAATTTAAGAATGAAAGGCTGATTCAAATTCTGGAATTTCCAGTATTGTTTCTTGGAGCAAAACCATCGGATACGCCATCGTTCTATAGTTTTATGAATTATGCCGATTTTGGTCTTGGAACTTGGCATCCTAAAACAGGAATGTTTGATGTGGTTCGTGCAATGGAAAGTTTAGCAATAGAATTAGGAGTCACGTTTGAGACAAATTCAAATATTGAAAAAATAATTGTTGAAAATAAAGTTGCAAAAGCGATAGTTGTAAATGGCGGAACGATTGCGTCCGATTTGATTTTGAGTGGAGCAGATTATCACCACACCGAAACATTGCTGGATAAAGAACATCGCGCGTACTCCGAGAAATATTGGGAAAGTCGTGTTTTTGCGCCTTCATCATTGTTGTTTTACGTTGGGTTTGATAAAAAAATAGAAAACATATCGCATCACGCTTTGTTTTTTGATGTTGATTTTTATCAGCATGCAAAGGATATTTATGATGAACCGCAGTGGCCAAAACAGCCTTTGTTTTATGCAAACTTTCCTTCGTTGACTGATACAACGGCTGCACCCGAAGGAATGGAATCCGGTTTTTTTCTCATTCCGTTAGCACCCGGAATTACAGATACCGAAGAATTACGAGAAGAATATTTCAATAAAATAATGGATCGTTTTGAAACTTTAACCAAACAAAGTGTGAAAAATAACATTATATTTAAGCAATCTTTTTGTAAAAATGATTTTGTTTCAGAATACAATTCGTTTAAAGGAAATGCCTACGGAATGGCGAATACTTTATTGCAGACCGCTTTTTTAAGACCGAAATTAAAAAGTAAAAAAGTAAAGAATCTATATTTCACGGGACAATTAACCGTTCCGGGACCGGGAGTTCCGCCCGCATTAATCTCAGGAAAACTAGTGTCAGAATTAATAAATAAGCAATTTTTAGAGCAATAAGTATGAAGCAATTATTCGATGATGTGTCTTTCAAATGCAGTAAACTAGTTACTAAAAACTATAGTACTTCATTTTCATTGGCGGTATACATGCTTTCGCCAATCATTAGGGATGCGATATACAGCATTTATGGTTTTGTTCGTTTTGCCGATGAAATTGTGGATTCCTTTCATGGTTTCGATAAAGAAAATTTGATTAATGATTTCGAAAAAGAATATTATAAATCGTATGATTCTGGGATAAGTCTGAATCCAATTTTGAACTCTTTTCAGCATACGGTTAAGAAATACAACATTACTGATGACTTGATTCAGGCTTTTTTGAAAAGTATGAAATTGGATTTAGTAAAATCAGATTATAATAGCAAAGCCGAATATGAAGAATATATTTACGGCTCTGCTGATGTGGTTGGATTGATGTGTCTCAAAGTTTTTGTAGCCGGAAAAGACCATAAATACGAGCAGTTGAAAGACGAAGCGATGCGATTGGGTTCTGCTTTCCAAAAAGTTAATTTTTTGAGAGATTTGAAAGACGATAATCTGGTTTTGAACCGAAATTATTTTCCTGGAGTCGATTTGAATTCATTCGATGAAAATGCCAAAAAAATGATTATAAAGGAAATTCAGGAAGATTTTAATGTCGCGTACCAAGGAATTCTGAAACTGCCCATCGAAGCTAAATTTGGAGTTTACACGGCATTTGTATATTATAAAAAACTCTTGAAAAAACTAGAAAACACGCCTTGTCATGAAATTGGGAATGCCAGAATTCGGGTTTCTAATTACACCAAAGCGGGATTACTGGCGCAATCTTTTGTAACTTACAAGTTGAAATTAGTATGAAAAAAGTGCTTACTCTTTTAAATAAATAATAAAATAATGATTTCCTTTTTAATCTTTTTAGGTGTTTTCCTTTTTATGGAATGTGTGACCTGGCTTACACATAAGTACATTATGCACGGTTTGATGTGGTATTTTCATGCCGATCATCACCAGCCGAAATATGCTAATGTTTTCGAGCGAAACGACGTTTTCTTTGTGATTTTTGCCATTCCCAGCATCGTTCTTTTTTACTTTGGAGTAGAAGGAGGGATGAATTATTTGTTTTTCATTGGACTCGGAATCACATTTTACGGATTCTGTTATTTCATGATTCACGATGTCTTTATCCATCAACGCTTTAAGTGGTTCAAAAACACCAACAACAAGTATGTAATAGGCTTGCGAAAAGCACACAAAGTGCATCACAAACATTTGGGTAAAGAGCATGGCGAGTGTTTCGGAATGTTATTTGTGCCTTTCAAATACTATAAAATCTAGTAATTCTATTTGGGCGTGACCCGATGAAAAATCGGGTCGGGCTGTACGTTACCGCTTTTTTATAGCTGGCAAAAAAGCCATCTATAAAAAGAGCTCCACTGCCATCCCTCACGCGACCCGCAGTTCAATTCAATTTCCGTTTAAAAAT
Source organism: Flavobacterium algoris (assembly GCF_048158525.1). Lineage (NCBI taxonomy): Bacteria > Pseudomonadati > Bacteroidota > Flavobacteriia > Flavobacteriales > Flavobacteriaceae > Flavobacterium > Flavobacterium algoris. The sequence continues at coordinate 34,472 of NZ_JBLNKT010000027.1, read as the reverse complement.
AACAAGTACCACCGATGAAACTCTATAAAAAAGAAACAGTTCAGCATGTAAATGCAAGTTTAGAAGAATGTTGGGCTTTTTTTTCCAGTCCAAGTAATCTTCAAAAAATTACACCGGAAACAATGGGTTTTGAAATCACTGATTTCGATAATAAATCCATGTACGCGGGTCAAATAATACAATACAAAGTCTCTCCGCTATTGGGATTGAAATTGCCTTGGGTAACCGAAATCACATTCGTAAAGGAGAATAGTTATTTTATTGACGAACAACGTTTTGGTCCTTATGCGCTGTGGCATCACAAGCATTTTTTCGAAGCTACTGAAAACGGAGTAAAAATGACTGATTTAGTTCATTATGCGTTGCCTTTGGGATTCATCGGTCGTATTATGAATACACTTGTCGTAAAAAATAAATTGAAAGCTATCTTTGATCACAGACGTGTTATGGTTGATAAAATGTTTAATGGTAAATAATGGACAAACAAGAAATAGCACTTTTTTGGTTCAGACGCGATTTACGTTTAGAAGATAACGTAGGATTATTTCATGCTTTGAAGTCTAAATTTCCTGTGATTCCGCTGTTTATTTTTGATGATTCTATTTTAGATAGTTTACCAAAAAATGATGCCAGAGTAGGTTTCATTCACGAATCACTTTCTAAAATAAATACTCAATTACAAGAAATAGGAAGTTCACTTTTAGTAAAAAAAGGAAAAACTATTGAAGTTTGGAAATCACTTTTAGAAGAATTTGATGTGAAGGAAGTCTTCTTCAACAAAGATTACGAACCGCACGCCATACAACGTGACACCATTATTTGTGAAGTATTAGAAGCAAACAATACCATTTCCTATTCTTTTAAAGACCAAGTTATTTTCGAAGAAAAAGAAATCACAAAAGCTGATGGATTACCGTATACCGTTTATACACCTTTTAAAAATAAGTGGCTAGAAAAATACAAATCAATGGCTCCGGTTTCAGAATACGATGCCACGGATATGTTTTCTAACTTCCATAAAAAAAGTTTTGCTTTTCCATCTTTGGAACAAATAGGTTTCGAAGAAACTCCAATAAAAGTAAAGCCACACAATTTAAAATTCATTGCAAATTATCAGGATATAAGAGATTTTCCAGCGTTGGACAAAACCTCTTATCTCTCACCACATCTGCGTTTTGGAACCGTAAGTATTAGGAAATTAGTCAATTGGGCATTTCATAAAAATGATGTCTTTTTGAGTGAATTGATTTGGAGAGAATTTTTCATGCAAATATTATTTAGTTTTCCAAAAGTCGTTACACAAAACTTCAAATCAGCGTATGATGGGATTCAGTGGCGTAATAATGAAGATGATTTTAAACGTTGGTGTTCGGGAACAACAGGATATCCTATGGTGGATGCCGGAATGCGTCAACTCAATGAAACAGGATACATGCACAACAGAGTCCGAATGGTGGTAGCGAGTTTTCTCTGCAAGCATTTATTGATTCAATGGCAATGGGGTGAAGCCTATTTTGCTCAAAAATTATTGGATTACGAATTGTCTGCTAATGTTGGAAACTGGCAATGGGCCGCAGGAACCGGTTGTGATGCGGCTCCTTATTTCCGAGTTTTCAATCCGGAGATTCAGCAAAAAAAATTCGATGAAAAAGGAATCTACATTCGAAAATGGATCAAAGAATTCGATTTAGGATATGGAAAACCAATGGTAGTACATGCTATGGCTAGAGACAGAGCGATTGCGACTTACAAAGCCGGAATTTTGAAGTAAAAAGATAAAGATTGAACAGATTCATAATTTGTTCAATCTTTATTTTCCTTTTTCAAGCAGGTATAGAAAAGGATATTTGTTTACTAACGGATCAATTTCTTCAGCATTCCTTCGAAAATAAATCCATGAAACGGTAAAACGGAATACCAGTATAATTTTCCCCAAATTCCTCTCGGTCTAAAAGTCGCCGCTTGATACAAAGTATTTCCGATAATTTTGAATTCGAGCCAAGCTTCACCTGGTAGTTTCATTTCGGCAAATAAGATTAGTTTTCCCTCTTCTTTATTGGCATACAAAACGCGCCAAAAATCCAAAGCATCCCCAGAATGAATATCATGTCGGTTCGTTCTTCCTCTTCGGGAACCCACGCCACCGTATAATTTATCAATAAAACCACGTAAATCCCACAACCAATCACCATAATACCAACCCGTATCACCACCGATGGACCAAATTCTACCGATGGTAAAATCTCGGTCTATGATTTCCATTTTACGGCGGTCGATAAAACAATCCTTTTTTGGAACCTTTAAATATTCCGACATATTCCTGCTAAAACGACCGCTGATTAAGGAATCCTTCCAGCTCGAAGCTACTTTGTCTTCGTCTACTTTTATCAAAGCACGGGAAAGCGCTTGCTTGTAGGACATAGGCGTAACATTCAGTAGCGTATTGATTCTGTTATCGCTACAAACGACTTCGACTTTCATGCTGCTGACCAGCGCTGACGCAAGTCTATACGATGTTGAGGTTACAAAATACAACCAATATGAGGACAATTTTGGGGTCATTATTGGGACAGTAAATATCCATCGCTTTAGTTTTTTGGCTTCCGCAAAACCCAAAAGCATTTCTTTGTACGTTAAAATGTCCGGTCCGCCAATATCAAAACTCTGATTGTAAGTAAGCGGATTCAATAATGATTTGGATAAAAAATCGAGAACATCTGGAATTGCAATGGGTTGGCACTTGGTATTGAGCCACTTTGGAGTAATCATTATGGGAAGTTTGTTCACTAAATCCCGAATGATTTCGAATGATGCACTGCCGGAACCCACAATAATTCCAGCTCTTAAAGTTGTCGTGGCAAAAGTTCCAATATTTAAAATTTCTTCTACTTTTTTTCTCGAGGATAAATGTTTCGAAAGGGATTTGTCATTTACGATTCCACTCAAGTAAATAACTTGTTTTACTTGGGTTTCATTCAAACGTTGTACAAAATTAAGTGCCGATATGCTTTCTAGTTCATCAAAATTAGCAGCGGATCCCGACATGGAATGAATCAAATAATAAGCAGCATCAATTGTGTCTGGGATGGCTGTCAATGTTTCTTGTTTGAGAAAATCGACTTCAATTACCGTAACACTTTTTTGAAATTCGACAGGACAATAAAACCTGTTTTTATCTCTCACACAACAAATTATGTCGTGTCCTTGCTCTACCAATAGAGTCAAAAGGCGTTTCCCAATATAACCTGTTGCGCCAGTTAAGAGAATTTTCATGGTCTTGTATTTAAACAATTATACTGGTTCGAAATAATACTTAAATTTTTTTTGCCACGAATTACACGAATTAACTCTAATTTCAAATCAATCAAAATATCGATGACATTCTGTTTAATCCGTGTAATCCGTGTTCTATTTTATCAATAAAAAACATTTCGAATGAACAAATAAGTAATTAAAATTAACTCAGTTTATTAGAAACTAAGCTGATAAATTCTTTTCTGGTTTTGTCTTTTTCGAAAGCACCGGTAAAAGAAGAAGTTGTGGTAACCGAGTTTTGTTTTTGAATTCCTCGCATTTGCATGCACATGTGTTGCGCTTCAATCACAACCGCAACACCAAGTGGATTCAAAGCCTCCTGAATACAATTTTTAATCTGGTCCGTCAATCGTTCCTGTACTTGCATTCTTCTTGCAAAAGCATCCACGACTCTTGGGATTTTACTTAAACCTACAATTTTACCGTTTGGAATATAAGCCACGTGTGCTTTGCCAAAAAATGGTAACATATGGTGTTCACACATGGAGTATACTTCGATGTCTTTTACCACAATCATTTGTTTATGGTCTTCTGTAAACATAGCTGATTTTAGTATTTCCAAAGGATCCAGTCCGTAACCATGCGTTAAATATTGCATAGCTTTGGCGACACGTTCCGGTGTTTTTTCAAGACCTTCTCTGTTAACGTCTTCTCCTAAATTTTCAATGATTACTCTATAATTATCAGCTAAAAATCCTGTTATTTCCGTGTCGTATTGTTCAATTTTCTCGTAACTTTTCATTTCTTTTATCATGGTATGCTGTATTTCAATTTTAAGTTTGGCTAATTATTTTATTGGATGTTTTTTTTTGTAAACCATTAAGGGATTAAGAAAAGTTAAGTGCTCTTTCTAAATAAACTTAATTCCTTAATGGTTTAAAAACTTATTTTCTAGATGATAAATGACAACGTCTTTAGATTTTAAAAGTCACTATTCCGTAATCCATCTCGAATACTTGACCGGAAATTGATTTCGCATTTTCCGAAATCAGGAAGTCAGCCATGTGAGCGACTTCTTCCGGTTTTAAATAGCCTTTCATCGGGTGGCGTTCCACCATATTTTCTTTCATTCGATCATTTCGCAAAATACCTGCCGAAAGTCCCGTTTCGGTAATCGTGGGAGCTATAGCATTGATGCGTACTATCGAAGCCAATTCTGCTCCCAATGATTTTACTAATCCTTCAACTCCTGCTTTTGCTGTAGCTATACTAGCATGAAACGGCATTCCTAATTTTGCTGCTACCGTGCTAAACAAAACAATCGATGGATTCGTTCCCTTTTTTAAAACAGGTAAATATTTTTGAATGGCTTTTACAGCGCCAATGACATTAATTTCAAAATCTTTCCTGAAATCATCTATGGTAAGACTTCCTATGGGTTTCAAGTTGATAGAACCCGGACAATAAATCAGGGCATCAATAGTTTCTATTTCCGGTAGCGAATCCTGCAATACATCTGCAGAAAAGTGTTTCAGATTAGGATGTGTGATATCTGGAGCGTTTCGGCTGATGTTGTACACCATGTTTGTCTCTAATTGTTGTAGCAAAATGGCACTACCAATTCCTTTACTACCACCAATGATTACTATATTTTTCATTTTTATAGGTTGTTGTTTTAACAGATTACTGTCCAATGTTTTTATCGTTTGGAAATCTTGTTATTGTTAATTTGTCTTTGCATCGTACACTTAAACCTACCTTCTCGAAAATCTCTTAATTTTTCATGTTTTGTTTTGCGTCCTTGAACCCGTTCACGCCACATTCTAAAACTGGAAGGTTTCATTTCGGTGCGCATCAGGTCGATAACTTCTTGTTCTTTTAATCCAAATTGCATTAAAATCGAATCAAAAGTGGTTCGGTCTTCCCAAGCCATTTCTATGATTCGGTCTTTATCTAAATCAGTAAGTTCTTTTTTTGTAATCACGATATTTTTTTAATTGAGATTGCTATTCATTTTTTGAAATTGCTATTGAAAAATTATTCGCTGTCGCCAATATCAGCCATAGTGTGTAACTTTAAGATACGCGAACTTTCCTCTTTTACCAATGGATTTTTTTTCATTTTCCATAATAAATCACTAGCAAATTTTCTCGTTCGTTCCATATTTACAATTGGTTTTGGGTAAGTAATTCCTATTTCGAAATCATTAAACTTCTGGTCTAGATAGGTCATTTTATAGGGTTCATGTACAAATGCACGAGGCAAATTGCGCAATTCCGGAACCCATTTTTTTATAAATTCACCATCAGGATCGTGTTCGTAACTATTTTTTATTGGATTATAAATGCGCAACATATTGATTCCGGTTTCACCAGCCTGCATTTGCAACTGCGGAAAATGAATTCCAGGTTCAAAGTCCAGAAACATTTGTGATAAATGTTGTGTCGCCTCCTGCCAAGGCTGCCATAAATTATGCGTAAAAAACGACACTAACATCGCACGCATTCTAAAGTTCAAATAGCCCGTTTCGTTCAAGCAACGCATAGAAGCGTCAATTAATGGAAATCCTGTTTGTCCAGTTTTCCAAGCTTCAATATAGTTTTCATTAACTTTCTTTTTCAACGAATGGAAGCCTTTGTTGACACTTTCAAACTCCATGATTTCTTCCATTTCAAATTTTTGAATGAAATGTGCCTGCCAAGTCAATCTGGATATAAATGAATCAATTTGCTTTTTATGGCTGCATGTCAATCTGAAAGTGGCTGCTTTTTGCAAAACTTGTCTGGAGGATACATTTCCCCAAGCGATATAAGGGGATAATCTGCTGCAACTTTTTCGAGCCAATAAAGGCTTTGAAATATGCGAACTGTAATTTTGATAGCGCTCTTCAAAGAAGTTTTGCAAATATTTTCCAGCCATTGTACTGCCACCTTTTTGAAAAATTGTATCCGGAAAAGTTTCTAAATTTGTCTTTTCCAATGCTTTTTCAAGTTGGGTTATTGCTTCCGTATCGAGGAAATTTACTGCTTTCGAATCAAAAATAAATTGTGGTTCATTCATGTATTTTTCCCAGTTTGAAACCCAATCTGTTCTGTTTTTCAACGCTCGGAAAATACCGTTATTGGTATTTTCAACCCAATTTATTTGATTGTTTTTGCAAAAACGTTTGAAGGTTTTATCTCTTTCGTAAGTGATTTTTAAACCCGTTTCCTGATGCGAAAAAACGGTATCTATTTTATATATTTCTTGTAGGGTATTGAATACTTGCAGCAGCTCTGAGGACACCGCTAAAACATGTGTATTCGATTGTTCCAGTTGTTTGTTGATATCTACAAGCGATTGCTTGATGAAATTCCAATGTCTTGGACTGTAATGCGAATCGTTTTCTAAAGACTTTTCGAATACATAAAGCAACAAAGTGGGTGTATCTGTTTTTGTAGCATTGAAAATTGCTTCGTTATCCTGTAAACGAAGGTCCCTTTTAAACCAAACCACATTGATATGTTTCTTGTTTGTATTCATTTAATTTTTAAAATAATTGTTGTTGCAACCATAATTTCTGGAATTTTGATTGTCCGTCATAATTCTCGGCCTGTAACTTAATATTGAATTTTCGATCTCTTGGGTCGTTGCCAACTCCTGAAACATACATCCAATTCCCGTAATTGCTGTGCACATCGTAATCAATAAGCATGGCTTCAAAATAAGCGGCTCCTATGCGCCAGTCTAAAAGTAAATTCTTAGCAAAATAAGAGGCTACATTTTGCCTTCCACGATTGCTCATCCAGCCTGTTTGTTGCAATTCAATCATATTAGCATTTACAAAAGGCTCTTGTGTATTCCCGTTGATCCAGTAGTTTATAGCGGACTGATTATTTTTCCAATCGTAATTTTTATCTAAAATCCCTCCAATTTTAAAAATAGAGTTCCCGTTTTTCATCGAAACATATTTAAAATAATCCCTCCAAATTAACTCGAAAAACAACCAATACGTGGAATCATTTTTCTCGACTTCTTGCTCGTATTTAATAATTTCCCAATAAATTGTTTTCGCCGAAATAGAGCCATTAGCCAACCAAGGAGAAAATTTTGAACTAAAATCAGCTCCAATCAATCCGTTGCGAGTCAATTTATAAACGCTTAGTTTTTTGGTTTCCCAATAATAATTTTTCATTCGTTTCAGTGCTTCATTTTCACCGCCACAAAAAGGAAACGCGGTTCTGGAATCCATTTCAAAATCAGCAAATCCCAATGTTTCCATCGTAGGAATTACTGTTTTATCTAGTATCAAATTTTCTGGAGAAAGTGGTTGAACTGTAAATTCAGGTCTAACTTTTATTGATTTTTCACACTCATTCCTGAATTGTGTAAAAACATTTGGAATCGATGGAATGTCAAACGGAATAGTTGCTGGATGAAATAAGAACTGATTGTAAGTGCTTTTGAACGATATTAAATCCGGAACTTTTAATTTTATATTTTCTAAAACTTCCATTTCTTCACTAGTCCATTCTTCTTGGAAGTAAACAGTATTGATTTCATGTTGAGCTATAATTTCCGGAATAGAATCTTCTGGTTTTTGGTGATAAACCAAAAGTGGAATATTTAATTTTTCCAGATTTTCTTTCAATGCCATTACCGATTCAATTTGGAATTGAGCTCGGAACTTCTCTGTTTTCTTAAAACCAAATCTGCTTTGCTCAAAATGCCTTGGATCAAAACAATACACAGCAAGTACGGTATCATTTTCTAATACGGCATTCGTTAAAGATTCATTATCATTAACTCTCAAATCATTTCTAAACCAAACTAACCCTTTTTGTTTCTTTTGCATTTTTCGCTACAATATTTGACTTCATCCCAAACTTTTTTCCATTTTTTCCGCCAACTAAAAGGTCGGTTACAAACCAAACACATTTTTGAAGGCAGGTTCTCTTTTTTCACTAGTTGTATTTCTGATATTGATTAACGACGATAGTGGCTTTTAAATCGAACATCAAATTATATAAGCCAAAAAAGGTTCTGTTCATATAGATGAAATGTTTGGAACCTCTATTTCCGTTCATTTTTCTAAGATTAGTGTCTTTTGAAAATCGTTCGCCCAATTGTGCGATGCTTTCAAAAAAGGCGGCGTCAGAGAAATCAAAATTTTCGGTTTGAAAGGGTTTGGTGAAAAGCGATAACAAATCGTAAAACATTTGAGTAAAATATTCCACTTCTTCTTTGGAATCATCCGCTCTAAGAATTTCCAATTCGAATAATTTTTCATTAAAAAGTTTCTTGTTATCAATCACTTCTTTATTTATTAATTCGAAATAAGGATTATAGAAGGCATTAGGAATTTGTTTCATACAACCAAAATCCAATGCCACTAATTGGTTTTTGTCGTTGACCAAGAAATTACCTGGGTGTGGATCAGCGTGTACTTTTTTCAAAATATGTATTTGATACATGTAGAAATCCCATAAAGCCTGACCAATACTATTGGCAGCTTCCTGATCGGTATTTTTCTTAGTGAACTCAGAAAGATGAATTCCCGTCATCCAGTCCATTGTGATAATTTTCTCCGAAGAATAGGCAGGATAGTAATTTGGGAAAACCAGATTTTTAATTTTTTTGCACGCTTTAACAACCTCTTGGCTTTGTTTTAGTTCCAATAAATAATCAGTTTCCTCGATTAGCTTATCTTCGACTTCCTTGAAATATTTATCAGAATCTTTTCCTTGAAGGTTAAACATTCTGATTGCTATTGGTTTTACCATCGCTAAATCAGAAGAAATGCTATTCGCTACGCCAGGATATTGGATTTTTACAGCCAGCTTTTTACCGTCTTTTACCGCAACATGAACTTGTCCGATACTAGCTGCATTAACGGAATTCGCATTGAACTCATCAAAAATCTCATAAGGCGTTTTGCCAAAATTTGTCTTAAAGGTTTTCAATACCAGTGGAGCTGAAAGAGGTGGGACAGAAAATTGAGAAAGCGAAAATTTTTCTACATAAGCCTGAGGTAAAAAGCTTTTGTCCATACTTAGCATTTGCGCTACTTTTAGTGCGCTTCCTTTCAAACTTTTTAGTCCATCGTAAATGTCTTCTGCGTTATCTTCATTGAGTTTGTCGCGAGTCAAATCAGAATTGACCATTTTTTCGCCGTAATATTTGAGATAATTTACACCAACTTTTGCTCCAGTTTGCACCAGTTTGGTTGCTCTTTCAATTTTTGACGTAGGGATGTAGTCTATGGTTTTCATTATTTATTGTGTATTTTTTCTTTAAAAATAAATTTTCCAAAGTCTATTAGGCTATCTAGAGGAGTGATATTCATCAATTCAAATGTGGCTTTTATTGACTTCTCTATATATAGGTCAGTTTTCTCGAAAGCAGGAGAGGAGTCTTCCAACCAAAATTTCAAGGTTAATAAAAGTTGTATCCATGACGTTTCCTGAACTGCTTTTTCCTGAAAATTTTGAAATTTTTCCTGCTTGATTCGGTATTCATCTGAAATGATTCCTACGACATAGTTTTTGAAACTGCTTCTCAAACTGGATAGCAGTATTAAATTTTTCAACTCATTGTGATGCTGTTTCAAGCTCATGGTCACATAACTTCTGTTAGCAGACAATAATTCAAAGAAAGTAAAGTAAAAACTCAGCATTTTACTTTTCATATCATAGGTTTCATAGTCTTGGTCCTTTTGAAGTAATTCGACCGTTTTTTCTAGAAACATTTTGAAAACTTCTTTCTCCACACTTTCGATAGTTCCGAAAAAATTGTAAAATTCAGCTTCCGTAAAGTTATTCATCTTTGTAAAATCATACACAGATTTCGGTTTGTCATTATTTTCCAATGTATAATCCATATACATAGAAACTATTTTTTCTCTTGTTATTGTTGATTTTTTAGTAGCCATTTTTAATGTATTTCAAATTAGAGTATAAAGATAGTGAATGTTTAATCAAAATCTAATAATGTTAAACAAAAATTAACGTTAATGTTTATATGACTCAAAATGACTAGATTTGTTTTGTTATGAAAAAAAATATATTAATAAGCGGAGGTTCAGGATTTATCGGTAAACACTTAACTGATTTATTAATTGAGAAAGGATTCTCAGTTTCTATATTGAGTCGAAGTGATAAAAAAAACACAACCGATATTTCTTATTTTAAATGGGATGTTTTCAATCAAACTATTGATGAAGCGTCAGTACTAAATGCAGATTACATAATCCATTTAGCGGGTGAAAATATCGCTGAAAAAAGATGGACTGTTAAACGCAAATTAGCTATTATAGACAGTAGAGAAAAGTCAACACAATTGATTTATTCTGTTTTGAAAAAAAACAATAAAAAACTGGATGCCTTTATTTCGGCTTCAGCAGTTGGGATTTATGGCGCTGTGAACGGAGAAGAGATTTGTACAGAAGATACACCTTTGGCTCATGACTTTCTGGGTGCTACGTGTCAAAAATGGGAAAATGCAATAGATTTTATTGAAAACTTGCATATTCGTACGGTAAAAATCCGAACGGGATTAGTATTAGGAAAAAATGATGGTTTTTTAAAGAAACTGATTCCTGTATTTAAGTATCGTTTGGGTTCAGTATTGGGCTCTGGTAAACAATATATGCCGTGGATACATGTCGATGATTTGTGTCATGTATATCTTGAGGCTGTTGTAAATGAGAAAATGAATGGACCTTATAATGCAGCCGTAACCGACAATACGAACAATATAATTTTTTCTAAAACATTGGCGCGAGTTTTAGGTTATTCTATTTGGTTGCCCAATATCCCCGAATTTTTGTTAAAATTTGTATTGGGTGAGATGTCTAAAATTGTGTTATATGGAAGAAGAGTGTCATCAGAAAAACTGGAAAAATTAGGATTTCAATTTAAATACAAAAACTTGGACGAAGCTCTTAAGAATTGTTTAATTAAATAGCTTTATTGTAAAACACAATAAAGCTGAGTATTCACGTTTTTGGATACTTTACTGCGTACGATAAAAGGAATTTCGATTTTGAAATCGTCAGTATTTAAAGAAAAATTAGTACTCAATTCGATTCCTTGAGTTCCTTTTTTGATTAAACCGGTAACAATGATTTTTTTTGATTTTCCATGCATAGTGATTTTTCCTATAATTTGATATTCATTCGCATTTGAATCAATATTTTTCAAATCAAATTTCTCAATTCTGCCTTTGAAAATGGCTTTAGGATATCGATGACTCTGCATGTAATTAGCATTAAAATGTTCTTCCATCAAACTTCTTTCAAATTGAAAATTTTTGATGATGGCTAAACAGGTTATTTCCCCTGTTTTGGTCATCAAAACACAGGATGTTTTTTTATTTATTGCCTTTACTTCTTCAAAGAAAGGTACTGAAGCTTCAAAATTAATGATTCCTTTATCTGTCGTCATTTTTTCTTGTGCAATAGTAGTAGTAGCTATAAAAATCAGGAAAAGGAGCGTAATTTTTTTCATCGCCTTTTATGAATTAAACTACTTAAAGTTACGAAATTTCAAGGAAATAAGTTTACGATTAATGATAAATTATCACATTAATATAAGCTTATTTAAGCCGTTTATATGAATATGAAGTTGTCTTATGTTTAGATTTTTTCAAATCTTAAATCCATTGATTTTAGTTGAAAAATCAGGCTGAAATAATTAATGTAACTCTAACTGCACGTTATACTTTTTAAGACTTGCCAGCGATTCAGGAGAACTATAATCAAACTCTTCTTCGTGTAGGTCTTTTTCTTTTTTTAAGGCTATTTGTTTGATGCAATTGCAAAAACGGCGTACTTCATTATGGTTGGATAAGATTAAACCGGGAACCAGAACACTTTTGCCTTCCTTGTCTTTTGCAACCATAGTAAAATAAGAAGAATTACAATGTTTTATTTTTCCTGTTTGAATATTTTCGGCCTCAACCCGAATGCCTATAATCATAGAACTGTTACCAACATAATTCACACAGGCCTTCATCGTAACCAGTTCGCCTACTTCAATTGGTTTAAGGAAATTTACCGTATCCACTGACGCGGTCACACAATAATTGCCTGAAAATTTTGAAGCACAAGCAAACGCAATCTGATCTAATAGGGACAAAATATAGCCACCATGAATTTTTCCGCTAAAATTGGTGTGAGAGGGCAGCATCAATTCCGAAATACTGATATTGGACGAAGTGACAGTTTTAAAAGTAGTGTTCATAAAAATTATTTTTGATTAAAAGGGGACGTCTCTTTTTGGACGGAGGTAACAAAATATCTCGTTTCTCCCCACCAGGCAAAGGTTCGGTATCTTTCTACGTAAGTTAATTTCACATAATTTCCTTGAAGCCCTTTCAAATCTTCGATCACTTTTTTGTCACTGTCCAAAACAGAAAAACTAAAAATCTGTGCTCCGGAAATTCCCTGACTTAATTCGCCTTCCCATGTTTTTATGGCCATTCCTTTATGACTCAATTTTATGAGTTCACCGGAACGAATACCTTCACTGTAAGGAACGTAATAGAGAAATGCAAAATAACAAATCAAGACCAGCGTGCCGATTCCTAAAATAATTCCTAAAATTCGTTTCATTTTGTTTCGTTTAATAATTGATTTTCGTCTTTTTCTGCTCTGTTCAAGATACTTTCCGGAAGTGCTTTTTTCGCTTTGGCTCCCATTTTTTTCAATTTCTCGACACTTACAATCAGGTTTCCTTTTCCTTCCACCAGTTTATTCATGGCGCCACTGTATTCAATTTTGCTTTCATCTATCTTCTTTCCTATTTTGATTAAATCAGCTACAAAACCTTCAAATTTGTCATACAATGCACCAGCCTGACGCGCAATTTCCAAAGCGTTTTCCTGTTGCTTTTGGTTCGTCCACATGCTGTCAATAGTTCGTAAAGTAGCCAGAAGCGTGGCTGGAGTAACAATAACAATGTTTTTCTCGAATGCTTTGTTGTATAAACTCGTATCTTCATTAAGCGCCATGGCAAAAGCCGGCTCTATCGGAATAAATAACAATACGAAATCAGGGCTTTCTATTTGATATAGATCCTGATAATTTTTATTGCCCAATTGTTCTACGTGGCGTTTGATGGAGTTAACGTGTTCTTTTAAAAATCCAACTTTTACATCGTCATCTTCCTCATTGATGTATTTTTCATAAGCAGTCAAAGAAACTTTAGAATCGACAATCATTTTTTTGCCGTCTGGCAGATTGATGACAACGTCTGGGAAAACGCGATTGCCATCTTCTGTAGTGAACGCTTGTTGCACTTCGTATTCACGGCCTTTCTCTAATCCTGATTTTTCAAGAACGCGTTCCAGAACTAATTCGCCCCAATTTCCCTGCATTTTGCTGTCGCCTTTCAAAGCTTTCGTCAGGTTGATGGTTTCCTTGCTCATTTGGATATTCATTTCTCGTAAGCCTAGAATTTGTTGGCGCAAAGCCGCATGATAATCAATACTTTCTTTGTGCGTGTCTTCGACTTTCTTTTCGAACAATTGAATTTTATCCTGCAAAGGCGTCAAGATATTTTTCATATTTTCCTTGTTCTGCTCCGTAAATTTATTGGACTTTTCTTCTAATATTTTGTTGGCGAGATTTTCAAATTCCTTGGTGAATTTTTCCTGTAGTTTCTCGACTTCTTCTTTTTGCTCTTTGTTGCGTTCCCAAAGATTCTCAAAATCAACTTCTTTCTTAGAAAGCTGAATGGCTAAACTGTCTTTTTCGCTTCGAATGCTTTCTTTCTCCCCATTGGCGTTTTCTAATTGTTTTTCAAAAGTTGTTTTATCAACAATAATCTGCTCTTTCAGTTGGTTGAATTGTGAGGAAAATGCAATCAGCTTTTCTTCTAAACTAATTTTTTCCGATTGGAATCGGGCGGAGAAAATGAGTTTGCCAATGAAAATACCAATAGCGAGAGCAACGGTGAAAAGCAATAAAAACGGAAGCATATTTGACATAGAATTTCTTTTTGTAAGTTTGTAAAAATAAACAAAAGTTTCCTTACTTTCCTTTCGGAAATCAAAAATACTATCTCAAGTTTTAGCATATCATAGATAAGTAAATCTAATTGTCAATTAATTTATACTTTAAAATCATGCAGGATAAATCTTTAAAATTGAATTCTAGTTTTTTTGCAATTATTGCTATTGTAGGTTGGTTTGCTGTTGTGTTGCAATTGTATCTTATCATTTTGAATCGTGTGGCTTCACTTCCGGAAACGATGGTTCGGTTTTTTAGTTTTTTTACGATTCAAACGAATATTTTGGTTGCAATATGCTTTAGTTTTCTTTGGCTCAAGCCAAAATCCAAATGGGGTTTATTTTTTTCGAAACCCAAAAACACAACCGCAATTACGTTGTACATCACGATTGTAGGACTTGTTTACAATGCAATTCTTAGATTTTTATGGGCTCCAACGGGTTATCAAAAAATAGCGGATGAGTTATTGCATTTGGTTGTTCCAATTCTGGTTTTAGCATATTGGATTCTATTTGTTCCTAAAAAAACTTTAGAATTCAAAAACATCTTTCCGTGGTTAATTTTTCCGGCAGTATATTTAGTCTACACTTTAATTCGGGGCGCTTTTTTTAGTTTTTACCCATATCCGTTTGTCGATGTGGTTCTTTTGGGCTATGGCAAAGTATTACTTAATAGCTTTTTTATGGTATTGGCTTTTCTTTTTTTTGGAACTTTACTAATTGGTATTGGGAAAATAAAAAAGGCCAATAGGAATTAGATTCGTATTGGCCTTTTTAAACAAAATAAATTCTTACTCATTCAGTTTTATATTTCCTCTGTCTTCCTTATTATCCGGATGCTCATTAGGATATCGGTTTGGAATGATATCCGAGTTGTGATCTTTATTTTCTACCATTTTTTTAGCTTGTTCTTCAGAAACATTCGCAATATCTGAACTTAAATTTTCAGGAGTGTTATCCTCATTTTGTTCCAAGGTTCCGTCTATGTTACGCGCTCTTTGAACAATTTTTTGGTTTCCATGATTGTCGGTTTCTACCTCTGATTTTAAATGGGAAACCTCAGGATTCGTATTTTTGGCTAGATTCTGCCCGCTAAATCCTTCGTTTATATTTTGTTTGTTATTTGTTTTTTTTGAACCTAAATCGTTGCTTTCCATAATATTTAATTTAAAGTGAATACGGTTTACTTATATAATATTACGTCTTTAATCGTAAGGAATTCAATAATTTAACATAGCTTTTGGTTTACACCAATAAATGTATGGCGACACTATTTTAAATCCCGCGAAAACAAAACTATCTTTGCACGCACAACTTATACACTAAAATGGCTCATTCTCATTTCATCATTCATAAACCTTACGGGTATCTGAGTCAGTTTATTTACGAATTAAAAAGAAAAAAGAAACTGCTGGGAGAATTGCACGATTTCCCCAAAGGAACGATGGCAATAGGCCGTCTTGACGAAGATTCTGAAGGATTATTGCTGTTGACTACGGACGGGATGATGAGCGAAATCATTCGAAGTAAAAAAGTCGACAAAGAATATTATGTCCAAGTTGATGGCATTATTCATCAGCAAGCCATTGAACAATTGCAAAAAGGGGTTGAAATAGGTTTTAACGGCACCAAATACATCACGAAACAGTGTAAAGCATTCTTGATAAACGAAATTCCTGCTTTTGGAACCAGAGGAAAAAAGATACGGGATGAACGCCACGGTCCTACGTCTTGGGCTTCGATAACGGTGAATGAAGGGAAGTTTCGCCAAGTCAGGAAAATGACTGCCGCTGTTGGTTTCCCCA
This sequence comes from Flavobacterium algoris, assembly GCF_048158525.1. NCBI lineage: Bacteria > Pseudomonadati > Bacteroidota > Flavobacteriia > Flavobacteriales > Flavobacteriaceae > Flavobacterium > Flavobacterium algoris. The sequence goes on along the minus strand of NZ_JBLNKT010000027.1, from coordinate 18,423 downwards.
CGTTGCGCTTGGTCCGTGTTCGAATAGGAAACGTACATCTCAATGATTTGCAGGCTGGAGCAGTTTTGGAAGTTGAAGCGTTTCAAATAGAAATTTAAAGGATTTGGATTTTTCAATCTTTTAATAAAGTATACTATGTTAAACATCGTTTTAGTAGAACCTGAAATCCCAAATAATACCGGAAATATTGGCCGATTGTGCGTGGGCACCGAAAGCCGTTTGCACTTAATTCATCCTTTTGGATTTGTTATTAATGATAAAAATCTGAAGCGTTCCGGTTTGGATTATTGGGTGCATCTTGACGTTACGGAATATCAAAATGTAGCCGAATGGAAAGCGCAAATTCCGGATTTATCCCGAGTTTTCCTGATGAGTTCCCATGCCAAAAAATCATATCTGGAGAATGATTTTCAAGATGGTGACTGGTTGGTTTTTGGGAAGGAAAGTAAAGGTTTGAGTGAAGCGGTTTTAAACGAATTCCCCAATCATCTGACCATTCCAATGTCGCCGTTAATTAGAAGTTTTAATATTGCAAATTCTGTTGCGTTTGTCATTGGCGAAGCAAAGAGACAAATTGCATCTAAGTTGTAAGTTATGAGTTTTGAGTTATAAGTAACAACCATTGTATAATGTTGTGTTTAAAAATTAGACAAAATTTCGCAATAGGTTGATTTTAAACTACTGTTTACAATATCGCTCTTTTTGACTTTACTACATTTAAACTTTTGACTTACTTAAGTTGACTGCGTAGAATTAATATTTTTTAGTCTGGCTTTTTCTGAATCACTATATTTTCTTAGGTCGAAATTTCATATATTTGAGTAAGGCATTAATTAAAAAAATATTTGAGTCTCGGCTCCCTCTCCTTCGGAGAGGGTTGGGGAGAGGAAACTTTAAAACGTACTTTTTATGATTGATAAAGTTATCCTTAGAAGTACCATTTTCAAACATTTAGACGGTTTGGTTACCGCTCCGGTAGCGTATGTTTTGTTTGAAAAAGGAGTACTGTCTTATATTCTTGATAAAAAAGAAGTCACACTTTCGGAACTTACGCAACATTTTAAAGCCAATGAAGGCTATCTCCATGTGGGTTTGCGTGTTTTGTGTTCGCAGGGATTCCTGGATTATCATATTAATCACACTACAGACCAAATTAAATTTAGCATAAACGATAAAAGTGCTATTGCTTTTCCAATGTTCTATTTGTATGAAGATGTACTTGATTTACTCCATTTCACGATGCAATTTCGCACGCGATTATTAGACGATATTCCATTTGTTCGATTGGGTTTAATTTTCGAATTGTACGCAGCTAATTATGGAATTTTATTTTCGAATGATGCGCTGACCAATGAAATTCAGCATCAGATTCTAACGCATATTGAAGGGTGTTTGGTTGGACCAATATTAGTGCGGCTTGGTATGAGCGGCATGTTTCATCAATATTTTATGGAAATTTCGTTCCGTCCGGAAGAATTTCATAAATCTCCCGAAAACTTCAAAATCATACTGGATTTCTTTGTTAATTTAGGTTGGTTTACCCAAAAAAAAGGCAATTATCAATTTACGGAAAAAGGGTTGTTTTTTGCCAAAAGAGCTTCTGCTTATGGAGTGACAGTTTCCTATTTACCTACATTTAGTAAAATGGAGGATTTACTTTTTGGTAACCCAAATATACTCAGAACTATAGCTGAAGGGGAAGATGAAATTCATGTGGACCGAGAAATGAATGTTTGGGGAAGCGGAGGTGCGCACGATACTTATTTTAAAGTCATAGATGAAATTATCATCAAATTATTCAATTTATCAATAGAAGACCAGCCAAAAGGGATTCTCGATATGGGCTGTGGCAATGGAGCATTTATTGAACATATTTATACGGTAATCGAAAGACAAACCCTGCGTGGAAAAATGCTCGATGATTATCCTTTATTCCTTGTTGGCGCCGATTACAATCAGGCGGCGTTGAAAGTAACCCGAGCCAATTTAATCAAAGCCGATATTTGGGCCAAAGTAATTTGGGGCGATATTGGACAGCCGGATTTGTTGGCCAACGACTTATTGGAAAATTATAACATTGATTTGAAAGATTTGCTGAATGTGAGAACCTTCCTGGATCACAACCGAATTTGGGAAATGCCAAAGCAAATCACCAAAGACAGAGTGAGTCATTCTACAGGCGCATTTGCGCATAGAGGTGAGCGAATCAGTAATAGTTTAGTCGAAGATAATCTATTGGAACATTTGAATAAATGGTCGCCTTACGTTCGGAAATTTGGGTTGCTAATGATTGAATTGCATACGATTGCTCCAAATTTGACCGCTGCTAATTTAGGAAAAACGGCGGCTACGGCTTATGATGCCACGCATGGTTTTTCGGATCAATATATAGTCGAAATTCCTGTTTTGCACAAAATCGCAGCTGAAGCGGGATTGTACCCGGATGCTAATTTCTTCAGGAGATTCCCAGATTCAAATCTTGCAACAGTGAGTATAAATTTATTGAAAGGGCAATGATTAAACAATCATGAATTTTCCTTTATCAGCGTCAAAAACAATATGCTCATCTTTGAATAAAGTATTGAAACTTCCTTTTGCAATAAAATTACAAGGCTCGTCTTGAAGCACGGTTTCAGGTGTCATAATAATCATTTCGTCACTCAATTGTATCGCCATATCAATATCATGAGTAGAAAATAAAATGCATTTTCCGGTTTCATGAGTAAGCTTTTTCAAAAGTTTGAATAAGGCTACTTTGTGCAATAAATCCAAATGGGTTGTGGGTTCGTCCAAAATTATTAACGGAGTATCTTGTGCCAAAGCGCGTGCAATCAATACTTTTTGCAATTGTCCGTCACTGATTTCATAATGTTTTTTTGTGGCTAAAGGACTGATTTGTGTCAATGCCATCGCTTCATTAACTTTAACAATATCTAGGTCAGATAGAGTTCCCATCCAATTGGTGTAGGGTTGTCTTCCTAAAGCAATGAGTTCAAAAACGGTTAAATTACTGGGAGGCAATTTTTCGGTTAAAACAATACTTAGGTTTTGCGCTAAATCCAAAGGTTCGTAATCAGTGATTTTCCTTTCATTCAAGAAAACAGTACCGGAAAGCGGTTTCTGGATTCCTGTTATTGTTTTTAAAAGTGTTGATTTTCCAATGCCATTTGCTCCAATTAAAGCAATCAGTTTTCCTTTTTTTAAGGAAATAGAAATATCCGAAGCCACTATGATTTTCTCTTTTTTATGAGAATAACCAATGCTAATTTGAGACGCTTGTAAGATGATTTTGTCTTCCATTAGGCAATCATTTTTCGTTTTCTAACCAATAACCAGATTACTACAGGAGCGCCAATTATTGAAGTTACCGCATTGATTGGCAAAGTAATCTCCAATCCGGGCAATTCTGAAATTACATCACAAATAAGCATAATCGAAGCGCCTAAAAGTAACGTACTCCAATACAAAACCGAATGGTTACTGGTTTGAAACACTAATTTTGCTATATGTGGGACTGCCAGTCCTATAAAGGCAATTGGACCTGCATACGCTGTGATACTTCCTGCTAAAATGCTTGTTGCAAAAATAATAATTAATCGTGTTTTTTTGAAATTCAGACCTAAACTGCGCGCATAATTTTCACCCAATAATAGTGCATTAAGCGGTTTGATGCTAAACAGACTTAGTAATAATCCAATCCCCACACAAATTGTTAGAATTAATATAGAAGACCAAGACAAGTTACCTAAATTTCCCATGGACCAAAACGTGAATTTCTGTAATTGTTCAGCGGAACTAAAATACGTAAGAACGCCTACTATTGCACTGGTAAAACTACCAAACATTAATCCTACAATTAAGATGGCCATTGTATCGCGTAGCTTTTGGGAAACCATCAAAACAGCTAGTAACACAACAGAACTTCCAATAGTTGATGCTAAAACCACTCCATACGAGGATAATAAAATGGTACTTAAAAAAGGAGGAAGTAAGCTCGCTCCTAATAGTACGAAAGCGACACCTAAACTGGCACCGGAACTCAGTCCTAAAACATAAGGCCCAGCCAATGGATTTCGAAACAAAGTTTGCATCAGTAAACCACTTATGGATAACCCCATTCCAACAAGAATTGCTGTAATGGCTTTGGGTAAACGATAATTGATGATGATATATTCCCAAGTAGATTTACTGGCTTGACCACCAGTTAAACTAGTATAGACTTCTTTAAAAGGAATCGTTATGGAACCAAAACTAATGTTTACAAAAAACAAAAGAACAAGCCCCAAAGTAAGCAAGAAAAATAGAATCGTATTTCGTTTTTGATTCGCCAATTTAATTTAGTTTTTGTGCAAAAGTAAAAGTATAATTTGGAAGCAATTCAGGATGAAAGATTTTAATGTAATCTTTCAAGACCAAATCAGGTCTGCTTGGTGCTAATTCATAATAAATGGTTCCTCCTGTTGCTCCTAATTTACTTTCAAAAGTATACACATTTTTAGATTTTAAAGCGTCAAACTGACTGTAATGCGGATTGCTGTTTTCGAAATCAGCACTACTTTTAAAAGAACCTGTTGCAATCCAATATTGCGCTGTTTTTGCTTTTTCTAATATTTTTTCAAAAGGTAAACTAAGACTTCCTGTTCCTTCAACATTTGCCCACAAATAATTTGCTTTGGCATCTTTCATAAATTGGGCTACCCAGCTATTTCCTCTTGCTACATACCATTGCTCTTGATAGATAGATCCGTACAAAACGGTTGCTGTTGGTTTTTTGGTAGCAACCAATTGTATCGCGTCATTGTAATTTTTAACGATTTCCTCAAAAAGCGTTTTGGCTTCTTTTTCTTTTCCAAATAAAGCACCGTAAAGCTTAATCCATTCTGCTTTGCCCAGCGGTGTTTGTTCCATCCAGTCCGCTTGAATGAGTACTTTAAGACCACTTTTTTGTAAATTATCAATCATTGGATTATTATTGTCAACTCCAAAAGTTACGATTAAGTTAGGCGCCAATTCAATTAGCTGCTCCATATTTAATTTCTCATTTTGTCCTATGTTTTTAACAGCACCGGCATCAATTAGTTTTCTGGTTTTTTCAGAAGAAACATAATCGGTATGAGGAAAACCCACTAGTGATTTTTCAACTCCCAGCATTTCCAAAAAAGGAATATTGGTCGTTGAGGTAACGACAATAGATTCCAAAGGAATTGGAATTGTTGTGTATTTTTGAAGGCTATCAGGAATGCTGCCGTTTTTTTCTTTTAGTATATAAGTGAAGTCCTTATTTGCTTCAGGCCAAGGGTTTGAAACTTTTACTACTGTATATCCTTCGTGTTTAAAGATAGCTAGGCTTTTTGAATACGTTATGGAATTCCCAGTTGTAACTACTGTTTTGATTGTAGTTTGCTCGTTTTTTTTGCATCCAATTAGCATTAAAAACAATATAAAATAAGTTAATTTCAGCGTATTTCCTTTCATAATTTTTTGCAAATTTGAAGACAAAGGTAAATTATAATTTTTTTATAATCAGAATCAAATTTTTAAAATGAGGTAGGAAGTGTAAAACATAAAATAAGATTTATACTAATAGTTAGCTGCATACCTTTATATTTGTACTTCGTTTTTTTTCTGTTTTTATTTAAAAAAAGCAAGCAAAAAGAACCTTAAATTGATAACTACAATGATGAAAATTTGTTCTTTTCTGCCAGCTGCCACTTCTATGATTTACGAAATGGGATTAGAAAATCAATTGGTTGGTGTTACTTTTGAATGCCACTCGGATAAACCAAAAGTAGTTCGTTCCTATCTTGAAGGTACCAATCACACGAGCAAGGAAATAGACCAAATTGTATCACAATCCAAGGCACAAGGAAAAAGTTTATACTATATAGACGATGCTTTACTAGAATCGATTGCTCCGGATATTATTTTTACACAAGATGTTTGTGATGTATGTCAAATAGACACCAGTCATGTGGCTCGTTCCATTTATAAATTATCGAAAGAACCTGAATTGATTGCACTTATTCCTAGGGATTTAGAAGATATTTATCAAAATGCGATAACTATTGCAAAGGCTTTCGATAAAGAAGAGCGCGCCTATGAATTACTTGCAAAACTTAAAAAACGGACTGATTTTATTTTGGATACGCTCCGCAAAAATAACGCTCCATTAAAACGAGTTATGGTTATGGAGTGGCTGGATCCGATTTATAATTGTGGACATTGGATACCGTATCAAATTTCGCAAGCTGGAGGCGTTGACATGCTTTCGAATCCATCTGGCTATTCGATTGTTACGGATTGGGAACGTATTTTGCTTTACAATCCAGAGGTTTTGGTTGTGGCACCTTGTGGTTTTGATGTCAGCCGTTCGGGGCAAGAAATTGAAGTATTGACAAAATTAGAAGGTTGGGAGACTTTAAAAGCAGTTCAAAATAACGCTATTTTTCTTGCTGATGCTGATTTGTTTACACAACCCAGTACGACTGTTGTAGACGGGATAGAATTGTTGGCAGCACTATTTCATCCTGATCTTTTTGAAGTTCCAAGTAAATTAAAGCACAAATATTTGTCTTTTCATTCTAATGAAAAAGTGAAATAATAATGACTGATACTTTTCCAAACACTATTCGAATAAAACACTGTTCTACCTGTGGAACTCCTTTCAATTGTGGAGATACGCTAGAAGGAAGTAAATGCTGGTGCAATGATTTTCCGCCAATTTTCACACCATCAGAGGTAGTCGATTGCCTTTGTCCAAGTTGCTTTACAACTACTTGTTCCATTAAAATAGAAGAATATGTGGAGTCTGTAACTCCCGAATCAGCAACGCATAATAAAGCTAAAGATTTACCCAAAACGAGTAATATCGTGGAAGGAATCGACTATTACTTAGAAAATGGGAACTATGTTTTTAAAGCTTGGTTTCATCTTAAAAGGGGGCATTGTTGTACCAATGGTTGTAGACATTGTCCGTATAAATAAATAACAATCTACAATTACAATGATATACCTAATAACAGGTGGCGAACGCTCCGGGAAAAGCAGTTATGCTGAAAATTTAGCAAAAGAATTATCAGATAAACCAATGTATGTGGCCACAGCCAGAAAATGGGATGATGATTTCCAAAAGAGAATCGATCGCCATCAAAAAGATCGGGACGAACGATGGATTAATATCGAAAAAGAAAAGCACTTGAGTGAAATAGATTTTTCGGAAAAAGTAGCTATCGTCGATTGCGTTACGCTTTGGTTAACGAACTTTTTTGTGGATACTAAAAATGATGTTTCCTTGTGTTTAGAACAAGCTAAAGCCGAATTTGACGCCATTGCCAATCAAGAAAATGCAACTATAATTATTGTAACCAACGAAATAGGAATGGGCCTTCATGCCGAAACCCATGTTGGTAGAAAATTCACTGAACTTCAAGGTTGGATGAATCAGTATATAGCTGCAACTGCCGATACTGTTGTGCTGATGGTTTCTGGAATTCCTGTAACGATAAAAGAGAAAAAATGAAATAGCTATGATTTTACAATATTGAATTCAAAGAAAGTATTGCCTCATAGCGTATTACATATTCAATTAAAAATCAATAAATAACTACATATGAATTTTGTAACTTCCTGGAGTGGCGGAAAAGACAGTTGTTATGCAATGATGCAAGCAATTCAGCAAGGATTTATTCCAAAAGTGTTACTCAATATGATGAACGAAAATGGGAAAGTATCTCGTTCTCATGGGTTGCCTTTGTCTATTTTGAATCAGCAAGCCCAAAAAATGGGATTGCCTCTAGAAGGAATTCCTGCAACTTGGGGTGATTATGAAGCCAAGTTTATTGCAGTTTTGAAAAGGCTAAAAACCAAATATGATTTGGAAGCAGCTGTTTTTGGGGATATTGATTTGCAACCGCATAAAGATTGGGAAGACAAAGTATGTGCCGCAGCTTCGTTAAAAGCAATTTTGCCTTTGTGGCAACAAGACCGAATCGTTTTGGTAAATCAAATGCTTGAAAACGGAATTGTAACGATGATTGTTTCTTGCAATACAATGATGGGAGAACATTATCTGGGGAAAATTTTGACCAAAGAATTAGCCCAAGAATTGCACGAAAAAGGAATAGATCCTTGTGGTGAAAACGGAGAGTTTCATACTTTGGTAATTAACTGTCCGTTATTTTCTGGAGCGATTGAATTGCCTGAATTCACTAGAATTACCTATGAAAATTATTGTTTCATCGTTTGGGAGGCAGGAAGGTAGAATTCAAAAAACATTCTCACAATACCTCCCACATTGACAACTTTTTACGAATATCCAAGTTCCGTAGGAACGGCACATATTGTAGCATCGGATTTTAATCCGTTGGAATAAAAACAAAAAATCATTTTAGCATGACTTATTTAGATGAAATTTTAAAATCTCGTCGCGACACCCGTCATTTTACGGAGGATCAAGTACCGGATGCTGTTCTTGAAAAAGCTTTGCAAGCGGGACATTGGGCGCCTTCTGTGGGTTTAACCGATGCTACAAAATACTATCTGATCAGGTCGGCTGAAATAAAGAAAGCCATTAAAGATTTATTTTTAGATTATGATGAAAAGGCAATTTCGCTCACGGATAACGAACAACAAAAACAAGCCTACAAAGCCCTTAAGTTGGAAGCGATCGAAGAAGCACCTCTCGGATTGGTGATTTGCTATGATCGTTCGGTTTTGAATAATTTTACGATTGGAACGGTCGGGAGTAACGAAGCGGTAAAGTTCAGTGCGGTTTGTGCGGCGCAAAATATTTGGCTTTCCTTAACGGAGCAAGGGTATTCAATGGGATGGGTTTCCATATTGAATTACTATCAGTTCAAGCAATTATTAGGTTTGCCTGAAAATATGGAGCCGTTGGGGTATTTTTGTGTGGGAAAAGCTGCTACCAATTATGACAATCAACCCATGTTGCAACAACTAAATTGGAAACAAAAACAAGAAATTCCATTAGTTGAGGAAATCAGTATTTTGCAAGAAAGTAAGGTGGAGAAAGTGTTTTTTGATTCTAAAAAGGAAATAGATGCTGCTGCTTTTGCAAATGCGTTACAACTTAAAATCGACCAAAAAACCAAACCAACGGGTTCATTAGGAATTTTAGAGGTACTCGCCAAACAAATAGGGATGGTGTTTCAAACTTTAGAACCTAAAATTATAAAACCGAATATAGTTGTTTTTGCCGCGGATCACGGAATTGCAAATCACGGAGTAAGTGCCTATCCGCAAGATGTAACGAGACAAATGGTGAATAATTTTTTGATAGGTGGCGCTGCAATCAATGTGTTTTGTAAGCAAAATAAGATCCAATTAGCTATTGTAGATGCAGGTGTGAATTATGATTTTCCTATGAATACGGATTTGATTTCGGCTAAAATAGGGAAGGGAACGCTGTCTTTTTTGCAAGGACCTGCAATGAGTAAAACAGAAGTTGAATTGTGTTTTATAAAAGGGAGCGAAATTGTAGCCACTATTGCAAAAACGGGCAGTAATTGTATTGGTTTTGGCGAAATGGGTATTGGCAATACGGCTACAGCTTCGATTTTAATGAGTATTGTTTTAGAATTGCCAATTCAAGATTGTGTGGGAAAAGGCACTGGTGTAAATGACGAACAGTTGATCCAAAAAATTAATATCCTAAAAAAATGCCTTGATAATTACCATGGTTCAGATGATTTAGACAATAAATTAGCTTATTTCGGGGGATTTGAAATCATGCAAATGGTAGGTGGAATGCTTCAGGCAAAGGAAGCCAATATGTTGATTCTAGTGGATGGCTTTATCTGTAGTGTTGCTTTTTTAATTGCTTTTAAAAAGAATCCATCCATTACTAAAAATGCTATTTTTTGCCATTCTTCTGCGGAGCAAGGGCACCAAAAAATATTAGATTATCTAGGAGTTCATACTTTGTTGCAACTTGGTTTGCGATTGGGCGAAGGCACGGGTTGCGCGATTGCTTTTCCTATAATTGAGTCGGCTGTAGCATTCTTGAATGAGATGGCTAGTTTTGAATCAGCGGGGGTTAGCGGTCAATAAACGGTATTATATTCGATTATTGAAACGCACTACTGTACGTCTACAAGAAATAAAATCAACAAAATTTAATTCTAAAAATGAAAAAAGAACTACACATATTTTTTACAGCATTAATGTTTTACACTAGGATTCCGTGTCCTGCAACCATCGATCATAATCCGGATTATTTGAATAAAGCGTCCCGTTATTTTCCATTAATTGGTTGGATTGTAGGGAGTGTGGCTTTTGGGGTATACTGTGTTTTTAATTATTTAGTCGCTCCAGAAATTGCGGTAATCTTCTCTATGATTGCTTCCGTTTTAGTTACCGGAGCTTTTCATGAAGATGGTTTTGCTGATGTTTGTGATGGTTTTGGTGGCGGTTGGACCAAAGAAAAAATCTTGATGATTATGAAAGACAGCGCCATTGGTGCTTATGGAGCGATTGGGGTCGTTTTACTCTTATTAGTAAAGCTGATGTCCACAAATATGCTTTTTAGAAATGCGGAAAATACGGGTCTAAATGTATATTTTGTTAGTTTCTTACTTCTTGTTTCGGCGCATTCTATCAGTCGATTAGCAGCGATTTCAATTGTTTTTACCTATGAATATTCTAGAGAAGATGCATCGAGTAAAAGTAAACCTATTGCACAAAGTTATTCTTGGAGAGAAGTGGTGGGAGCTTTCTTTTTTGGATTACTTCCATTCGTTATTTTGTCTTATTTTCAGTGGCAAATACTGTTGGTTTTAATCCCTGTTTTTCTGACTCGCTTTTTTTTAGCACGCTATTTTCAGAAATGGATTGACGGGTATACTGGGGATTGTTTGGGCGCAACCCAACAGGTTTGTGAAGTGGTTTTTTATATATCAGTTATTGCATTATGGAAGTTTATTTAGTACGTCACACGGAAACGGTTTGTGAAAAAGGAATTTGTTATGGACAATCCGATGTGAAAATCATAGAGCCTTATGATGCTGTTTTTCAGTCTGTTTTAAATCAATTGCCTCAAGATGCAAGGCTGTATTCCAGTCCTTTACTTCGCTGCGTGCTTTTGGCAAATTACATCAAAGACAATTCAGAAATTACTGCTGTAAATGAAGATTCTCGCTTGATGGAAATGAATTTTGGCGATTGGGAAATGAAAAATTGGGATGTAATTCCACCGGATGATTTTACACCTTGGATGACTGATTTTGTAAATGTTCGCGTACCCAATGGTGAATCATTTACGGATTTGCATGATCGAGTGATTAATTTTATGCATAATGAACTTCTAGCAACCCATTCAAAACCAGTAATTATTGTGGCGCATGCGGGAGTGATACGTAGTTTTTTATGTAAAATTTCGGATTTACCTCTAAGAGACGCTTTTCAGAATAAAGTAGATTTTGGAGCTGTAATTAAAATTGAATTATAAAATTCGCAATTATTTAGGTTATTAACTTAATATAATTTTATCTTTGCCGCCGTATTGAGGTTGAGGTTTGTTTTTTCAAACCACATTAAAAGGGAAGAGAGTGATTGAAGATTGATGATTAACGATTTTTGATTCAGAGTTAAAATCTGAAATCAAAATTCAAAATTCAAAATTCAAAAATCTAGCGCTGTACCCGCAACTGTAAGCTATCAAGCTTGTTGTTATCTACGAAACCATTGTTTGCCGCGGCGAATGAGAAGGTAAACAACAAGACGCAAGCCAGGAGACCTGCCTATTACATCGAGTATCAAACTTTCGGGAAAAAAGGTTTGGGTATGGGTCATTCTATGCTTTTCTCCCCATTTATTAAATTTTACATTTTTAAAATGAACAAAAAATTCATTCGCTTTAGTGCGATTGCATTGTTATTTGCAATGAACACTTATGCACAAAGCCAAGAGCCAAAACAACTTGATGAGGTTGTAGTTTCCGATTCGAAATTTGCATTATCAAAAGAAAAATCAGGAAAAGTGATCGTCAAAATCACTGCCGAAGATTTGAAGAAAAAAGCAGGACAATCAGTAGCTTCAGTTTTAAGTACAGTTGCAGGTGTTGAAATCAATGGAAATCAGAGTCGTAATGGTAAGGATTTGGGACTTTACATTCGAGGAGGAAGAAATCATCAGGTTTTAATCTTGATTGATGGTGTTCCAGTAACAGATGCTTCCGGAATTAGCTTATCGTATGATTTGAGATTGCTTCCCGTAGAACAAATTGAAAGTATTGAGATTATGAAAGGCGCTTCAAGTACTTTATACGGTTCAGGGGCAGCAACCGGTGTGATTAATATTACACTAAAAAAAGCAGGTAAAAAAGCTATTGCAGGAAATGCATATATGAATATCGGGACACAAACAGTTGCTAAAAAAGCAAATTATAGTGTGCAAGATTACAATCAGGGCTTTGCTGTAAACGGTGGTTTTGAAAAAGTAAATTATTTTGCTTCTTTGAATAGTACTGAAACTACAGGGATTTCTGAAGCAAAACCATTAAATTCAAATACTAAATTTGAAAATGATGCTTTTTCAAGAGTTAATTCTTTAGTGAAAATTGGCTTTACGCCAACTAAAAAATTATCATTTGATTTCTTTGCTAATTATGACCGAATGAAAAACGATTTTGATGCAGGTTCATTTGCAGATGATCTGAAAAATTTCAGCCTTTCGGAGCAATTTAGAGTTGGTTTTACTCCAAAATATAAATACAATAAAGGAGAATTGGTAATCAATACTAGTGCAAACGTAATCAACCGCGACATCTTTAGTTATGGTTCTTTATTCCAAGCGAAGTCAAGAAGTGTCAATGTCGATGCCTTTAATAAATATGAAATTTCATCTCAATTATTTGTAGTAACAGGAACACAATTTCAGTTTCACGAAATGTCAAACATGAGCCAGTATGACGCAATTACAAATGAAGTGGCTAAATTCAATATGATTGATCCTTATGTAACTGCTGTTTATAATTCAGACTTTGGATTAAACTTAAATGCAGGAGCACGTTATAATATTCATAGTAAATACGGGAATAATTTAGTTTATAATGTTAATCCATCGTATCGCTTTTCAGAGTCATTAAAAGTATTAGCTTCTTATAGTACTGCATTTGTTACTCCAAGTTTGTATCAATTGTATTCTCCTTATGGTGATTTTAATTTATCTCCAGAGAAAGATGCGACTGCCGAAGCTGGTTTTGAAGCAAGTTTAGCAAATAAGAAAGTAGTTTTAAATGCAGTTGTTTTTCAAAGAGAAGAGCAAGATGCTATAGGTTTTGATTTAATGACTTATAAATATTTCAATGTTAATGGTAAAAACAAAGCTAAAGGTCTTGAAACTATGATTTCTTATGCTTTTAATGATAAAGTAAAATTCAATGCCAATTATACGTATACGGAATTAGAAAGACAATCTCGTATTCTAAACCCAAAACACAAAGTAAATGCTGCTCTTGATGTGCAAGCAACAACGCGTCTTGCTTTTAATGTTGCGTACCAATTTGTGTCTGATAGATATTTAGAATATACAATCTATCCAGCTCCAACGTATGATCCTGTATTGAAATCAGAAGTTTTAAAAGATTACCAATTAGTAAATGCTAATGTTCGTTATGAATTAATCAAAAACAGATTAAACGTTTTTAGTGCTGTTGATAATATTCTGGATAAGGATTTTGTTGAGAGCAGAGGATATAGTACTAGAGGAAGAAACTTTAAATTAGGTTTGAATTTCTTATTCTAAAAAAAAGAAATATTTTAGTTTTAGTACTTAAAACCCGTTCCTTAATTTGGAACGGGTTTTTTGTTTTTATTCTGTCCCGAAAATAGTTAAAACTATACATTTTGGTGCATTTCCCTTTCAGGTTCTAAAAATATTCACCGCAAATTCGCTAATTATTTTTCGTTTTACAATCCTTTAATTTGCGGTTAATTTTACTTTCCAACCTAGCAGACTTAGTGTGCAAAACTAAATTTATAGACTTCCGGTAGTGGTTTATTTCATTTCCGAAATGAATTCTGAAATGGATTTAGCAATTTTGTTTTGCTCCTTATCGTCGATCAAGTATTTTTTGTCATTTTCATTGGTTAAATAACCCAGTTCGACAATTACTGCTGGTACATCCGATCTTTTAAGAATGTAGAATGGGCCATTTTTTATACCTGATATTTTCAAATTTGTATCCTTTGAAAATTTGTCTTGCAGTTTTCCGGCAATTTCATTTGATTTTTCAAAAAACTCTGTTTCTTTAGCAACATAAAATTCTAAGCCAGATGTTTTATTATTTAAGCTTGAATTTACATGTAAGGATAAAACCAAATCAGGTTTGATTTTATTTATAAAATCAGTTCTTTCTTCATAGGATAAAAACGTGTCATTTGATCTTGTTAGATGAATCACAACATTGCTATTCAAGGACTTAATTTTGTTAGTGACTTGTTCTACAATTTGCTTTTCAGTAATAGAATTTGAGATGACTCCAAAATCATTACCACCATGACTCGCATCAATAACTACATTTATTTTTTTTGGCTCTAATGGTTTTGAGCTTATAAATGAAAAAGAAATAATTATTATTAAAAATACTTTTTTTAAGTTTTCCATTTAGTTCTTTTTTAGGATGTTAAGTGCTAAATGTAAACTTAAAAAAAGCATTTTTATTATGGAGTAGTTTTAAATTTATTTTAAAGCTTTTAAAAGACCTTCGGGTGCTTTCTCAAGATACATTTGGTTTTGCAACCCATCTATAGATTTTGAATCTTTAAAGTATTCAAAACTTTTCTCTGGATTTTGTTTCATCATTCTAGCTGTTCCGGTAATTTTACCAATTGCAGTGCTTAATAAAGGTTCTGCGGTGTCACCAAGAACGCCATAAGTGCTAATTGTTTCTTTTAATAAATAATCAGGTTGTAATCCATTGAAATAATCTCCAAAACCGGTTGAATTCACAATTTTTAATACAATAGGTTGCATAGCATACCTATGATTAGGGTTTCTGTTTTCTGTGCCAAAAGTAGGTGAATCGTATAGTGTTACTGATCCAACATTTTTCCCGGTTGTGATATCCCCAATTTGTACAACAGTAATGTGAGGTTTCAATCCGTTTATCACCAATTCACTGGCTGATGCAGTACTCTTGGTCGTTAGGATATAAATTTTGGTCATATTTAAACTGTTGATAGCAGTAGTTCCAATTTTGTCCGTAAAGCTATTGATTAAAGCTGTTGGATTTTCAGCTTCGAAATAAGCATTAATTTTAGCATTCCATTGTTGCTTAGCAAATACTTGTCCTGTGAATTGTCCCGTTATCATACTCGCTAATCGTGTAGCTGTTTGAACAGAACCACCGCCATTGTAGCGTAAATCTAAAACCAAGTCAGTAATTCCTTGAGATTTTAGAGTTGCAAAAGCATCATTTAATTGCGTGTCATAATTAGCATAAAAGCCGTTGTACATTAAATATCCAATTTTATGAGAGCCAGAGGTTATAACTTTATTAATTAAAATTGGATTTTCCGATAAAACGGTTTTTGTCAATGCCACTGATTTTCCATTGGCAACAATTGTCGTTCCATTGTAGTCTGCCATATTTAATGTGTAACTATCAGCGGCTAATAGCGATTGATAGTTACTGATGGTAAGTTGAGTTCCATTTACGGCAGTGAACATATCACCACGCTTGATTGCCTTAGTTGATGCATCTGAATTTCCAATAACATAACGTACATAGCCAAATATCTCGGTAGTACTTCCTGGCTTATAACTTAAACCAAAATCAACTCCGTCATTTTTAGTTGTCCCTTGAAGCACTCCTTCCAGTTCTAAATAATCGCTTACAATCCAACTGAATCGATCAATAGTTTTGTCTACTCTTAAGGCATTGAATAAATCTTCAGGAACAGGATACCCTTTCAAAAAAGTATTTAATTCTGCTTGGGTTGGAAATCGGTCATCCGCTAAATTGGGTACGTCAGCTTGCCATAAATAGTATTGATTTAAGCCTTTCCATATAAAATCCTGAATGTCTAAGTTTACTGGTGCGGCAACATCGTCGTTATCTTGACAAGATTGAAAAGTAAAAACGGTTAAGAATAATAAAAGCGTAAGTAGGAATGTTTTTTTCATGTTTTTGTGGCGATATCTTTTATAAACGTAAAAATAGTAACTTTAGTTTTTATTTTATGTTTTTTTGTAACAAAAAGAAATATGAATCGTCTTGATTCTATAAATACTTTATTAAATACTCTTTATGAACCAAAATGAGTTTGTGCAGCTAATCTCGCCATTCAAGGACAAAGTCTTTCGACTGGCAAAGCGATTGCTCATAAGCACTGAAGAAGCTGAAGATGCCACTCAGGAAGTTTGGGTTAAATTATGGAATAAAAATAAAAGTTTAGATGGCTTTAATAGTATAGAAGCTTTAGCGATGACAATGACAAAAAATTATTGTTTGGATCAATTGAAATCAAAAAGAGCGGGGAATATTAAATTAGTCCATAATAATTTTATGGATGGTCAGCCAAGTTTGGATAAAAAAGTAGAAGATATTGATAGTCTGAATTGGGTTGAAAAAATAATAAACCAATTGCCGGAACAACAACGATTATTAATACAGATGCGGGATATTGAACAATATGAGTTTGCTGCAATTGCGGAAATAGTAAACATGAATGAAACCGCTATTCGCGTAGCGCTTTCAAGAGCAAGGAAAACGATAAGAGAAAGCATGACAAAAACGCACAGCTATGGAATTAAATAAAATAGAAATACTTTTAGAAAAATACTTTCAGGGAGAAACCAGTACTGCCGAAGAAAATGAATTACGTAATTATTTTTCTTCGCCGGATGTTGCGCAGTATCTAGAACAATACAAACCTATGTTTGGTTATTTCTCTCTCCCAAAAGAGCAAATGTTGAAGCAAGAAATTCCACAACAAGCTAAGAAACGTTATGTAGCGTGGTTGTCTATTGCGGCTTCAGTAGTTGTTTTGTTGGGAATTGGAACGTATGTGTTTTATAATTATGATAATGCAAATGAGAAGCAGGATTTAGGAACGTATGATGATCCTGAAGTTGCTCTTAGAGAAACTCAAAAAGTATTAGCATTATTATCGAATCATGTAAATGTTGGCATAGAAAGTGTATATTATATTAGAGAATACCAAGAGTCAAAAGAATTAATTTTTAAACAATAATAAATAAATAAAAATGAAAAAAATTATAATAACAGTAGTAGCAGTATTAGTTTCTAGTCCATTTTTCGCGCAAGCGGCCTTCGATAAGTTCGACGGACAAGATGATGTTACATCAATCATTGTCAACAAAAAAATGTTTGATTTAATGAGTAAGGTTAAAGTCGATACTTCAGATAAGGAGACACAACAATACCTTAATTTGATAAAAAAATTAGATAATCTAAAAGTTTTTACAACTAAAAGTACCAGAGTGGAAGGTGAGATGAAAGTTGCGGCTGATAGATATATAAAATCAGCAGGTCTGGAAGAATTAATGCGTGTAAATGATAGCGGAAAGAATATAAAAATTCTAGTAAAATCAGGTGCGAAGGATTCTCAAATAAGAGAGTTGTTAATGTTTATCGAAGGGGCTAAAAATGATGATACGGTTTTAATGTCATTAACAGGTGATTTTGATTTAAGTGAAATTTCGGTACTTACGGACAAAATGCGAATTCCTGGTGGAGATGATTTAAAAAAGGCAACTAAAGGTAGAAAGTAAAATGAAACCTATTTATGGTATTGCGCTATTCTTTAGCTTGTTTCTGTTCAGTTGCAATCAAGAACCTACATTGCAGAAATACTTTGTAGAAAATACTGAAAACAAGAATTTTTTAGCATTAGATATTTCTCCTGGTATATTGAATGTAGATCAGACGAAATTGTCATCGGAACAAAAAACAGCACTGCAATCTTTTGATAAGATGAATGTTCTGGCTTTTAAACTCAATGATAAAAATAAAGCGCAATTTGAAGTGGAGCGTGCTAAAATAAGTCTGATTCTGAAAGATAAAAAATACCAGCAGCTGATGAAATTTGGTTCCGGAAAAGAAGGAGCTTCAGTAAGTTATGTAGGTTCGGATGAGCATATCGAAGAGTTTGTTTTTTTTGCCAATAAAAAAGAAACAGGTTTTGCAGTCATACGGATTTTGGGTAAAGACATGAATCCCACAAATATCATGACTATGATGCAGGTCATTCAAAAATCAAATATTGATTTAGAACAACTCAAGCCTTTGCAACAATTAATGAAATAGTTATTTACATAAATTATAAAGAGGTTGTCTGAAAAGATAGCCTCTACTTGTTTTAAGGAATACCTGATTTAGCAGAAATTTATTAAAAATTGAAAATATTGCCTTAATAATTGTTCTAAAAGTTTGTTTATTGC
>NZ_JBLNKT010000026.1:0-52619 GCF_048158525.1 Flavobacterium algoris | reverse complement strand
ACTCAATTGGACTGCTTTCTCTTTAAAAGCTTTGTCATAAATTTTGCGCACTTGTTTCATAGGTTAAAATTAAGATTTATTTCTTAACTTTCTGTGATGGCTAAGTTAGCATGTCCATAATATCTTTTTTTCAAAACGCAGTAGTAAAGAATCTGAAATATTATTTATATTCGTAATTCCACTTCTCAATTCCTCTCTTGAGAAGGGCGAGGGTGTGTCCTTAATAATTTATTCCCCCCTACTGCCCTCTATAAAACAACACAGTGGTAATCGTTTTAAAAGCAATATTTAGATCTAGGAAGATACTTCGGTGTTTGATATAATACAGGTCATATTGTAGTTTTATCAAACTGTCTTCAATTGTGGCACCATAGGAATAATTGACTTGTGCCCAACCCGTCAAGCCAGGTTTAATGATATGCCGTGTTTCGTAAAAAGGCATTATTTCAGCTATTTCTTTAACAAAAAAGGGGCGTTCTGGTCGTGGACCTATAACAGCCATGTCGCCTTTTAGAATATTTATAAATTGAGGAAATTCATCAATTCTGGTTTTTCTCAAAAATTTTCCAAATGCAGTTACTCTTGAATCTTGTGTAGCGGCAAAAACAGCTCCATTGGATTCGGCATTGGTAATCATAGTCCTGAATTTTAAGATTTCAAAAATGACTCCATCTTTACCTACACGTTCTTGGGTATAAAACAGTTTCCCTCTGTTTCCTATAGCATTTCCAATGAGTATCAATGGAAATAAAATCAGACCGATGAACAATCCAAGAACCGAAGTAGCTATTTCTAAAAATCGAACACCTAATAAATACAACTTATTATGATTACTGCGACTAAAAGGGAAGAACCGATAAAAATCTCTGGCGATATAATGAACCGGGATGCGTTGCGTTTTACTTTCGTACACTTGGGTATACTCCCTAATAATACTTCCAGACTCTAATAAATGAAGCAATTGCTGATACAATTCCGCAGTAATTCCTTCTGTCTTTTGGGAAGCGATCACAATTTCAGATATGGAATTTTCTTTGACGAAAGAAAACAATTCGGCTCTTTTTATGTTGGGTACATAGTGATATTCCGATATTTCGTCTTCAACAGCATCAGCATGGACAAAGCCTATTATTTTATAATGGGGATCTATATTTTCTAATCCTAAAATCAATTCCTCCACCTGTTCTTTATCACAGATCAAAATGGCATTTTGAAAAAACCGATTGGAAGCTAAAAAAGTAACATAAAACAAACGCCATAAAACCAAAGAAAGAAAAACGACAAAATAGAACAATAGGATTTCAATTCTTTTGGAAGGTAGTTCGGGAGAAAAAACGGGAGTCAATAAATACAATAAAACGGTGGTTGAGACCGTAAGAACAGCACTTCGCAACACCAGAAATTGATTGCTGGCTACTTGAAGGTTATACATTTCAAAAATAGTTCCAAAAAGATTAAGATAAATGGCCAAAACGATAGTCCAATAAAAATTAGTGGTGGAAAAAGTGAAATAATCAAAATCGAAAATCTTACCTACCATAAACAAGGCACTCAAAACAAAAAACACATCAAAAAAACGAAGAATCATCTTTCGCTCTGAGATTTCAAAATGCATTTTGTCTACTGAAAACATGGGTGGTATTTAGGATTATTGCCGCAATTTAGGGCTTTTGCAGCAAACTAAATTTAAGATATGTTGATTTTTTTAACAAAATTTTCTTTTTAACAGATTTATTTAATAACACGCTCCAAGACAATTAAAAAAGGACGCAAAATCATATTGAAAACCGCTTCTTAAAACTACTTCCGTCAGGTTGCATATTTCTTTTTTGTTTACCCCTAACCCTAAAGGGAGCAAAAAAGAAATACAAAATCCCCGTTACAAACAAACATTCTTTCTAAATTTTCAGACTCCCTTTAGGGCTGGGGTAAAACGAAAAGTTTCTCACTTAAAACTCAAGTTCTAAATTTTCGGCTCCCTTTAGGGTTGGGGTAAAACGAAAATTGCCTACACTTATTTTTACGCGTAACACGTTTAATTTATCTAAAACTTCATTTTTTTGAGATGCTAATTTAATACCTGATACTTGCTACTTAAAACCCTTCTTCCTTTTTAACTTTTTTACTTCCCGAACCCAACTGCACATTTAGCAAGGACAACGAATACACAAAAGCAGGTGCCGCGGTTCGCATGGCAGCATGATTAATCGTCAACAACCAGAATACAACAAAACACAATAAGAACATATTGAACTTATTTTCTAAATACAAAACAAGTGGGGTGAAGAATAAGATTAGTAATGCTATGATGCCCAAGGTACCATGCTCTGCCAGCATACGGGTAATTTCATCATGAGATAGTGCACTAATTCCCGTTTCAACCAATCGCACTTCAGTCCCTTTACCAACTCCTACACCAAATATAGGATTCTTCAAAAACATATCGATTTCGCTTTGCGCAATTTCTTCCCTTCCTGTAAATTTACTTTTTTTTACTCTTCCAGCCGCATCTTGATTGGCATAACGTTTATCAATCAATCCTCCCGTTTGGAAAGAAGTATATCCCCAGGTTGCCATCATGGCAAGAACAACCAATACAATAATATAATTGAGTTTTACTTTTCCTCTGTAATTGGATTTAAAATACAAAAAGAATAACAACAATACTATCATCAAAAAACCAGTGATCATGCCGCCTCTGGAAAAGGTAAGCATCCCGCGATAGGTAATATTAAGGGCTATAATTAAGTTAATCACCACTAAAAATTTATTTCTGGATTCCAAAATAACCCTGGAAAAAAAGATAAACATCCCCAAGCCTAAAGCGGTGGCCACTTGATTAGGTCCATATCCCCCAGAAGTTTCACTATTGGATCCGGTCCCGGTAATAACCTCTCTAATATCTTCAGTATAAAAAATTAAATAAATAGTACAGGTAATAATAGGAAGTCCCATACTGAGTAGTATATTATTCATTTGCTCAAATGAAATTTTGCGCCTAAAAGTATATAGGGAAGCTATTCCTAAGCAGACGGGGCCAGAAATATTGAATGCAATGGTTTTCCGGATATCCGTGTCAAAATCCAACACAAAGGTGGAAATAATCACACTGGGAACCAACAACAACAAAAATACCCAATAAGGTACGGCACCTTTGGAGAAACCACTATAGTACATCCCGGTTAAAAGAAATAGTATCACCCCATATTTAGAAATTTCATATAAAGGATTCCCATGGGTCATCCTCAAAAAAACCTCACTCCCTACAACATAGGCTGCTGCTATTAGGGCTTCATGATTTCGATTTTGTTTTTTAATAATATAAAAAAACAAAAATATATAAATAGAATAGCCATATATTTTAGAAGTAAAAGGTATTACATAAGCCAAAAAACCAATAAAAACATGAATTAGGATTAAATAAAGATAAGTCTGATCTTCTTTTTTCATTCGTAATTATTTTTTAAACACTATTATATCTTGAGAATAAATACTGAATTACTTTATCTTGAGAATAATTTTCTAAAACCAATCGGTGCAAATGTAATCCAAAACTATCTCTTAGTCTCTGGCTGGAAATTATTTTGTTAAGTTGTTCTTGCAATTGCATATTATTTAAAGGGTCAAATAACAAACCACTAAAATTATCTTTAATGATTAATGGGCAATACCCAACGTTAGTCGAGACAACAGGCAATCGCGCTAATCCATATTCCAATAAAGTAACAGGAAACCCCTCAGTAGTTGAGGCTAATATTCCTATTGTTGCTTGTGATAAAATATGCTGTATATCATTTTTAGAATCATATAAAAAAATAAAAAAATCCAAATTATTTTTCATTATAAATTCCTTAAGTTCAAGAGAATAATTGTCATTATAATCTTTTCCAATTAAATGTAAACTCCAACCTAATTCATTTAATTTCATTTCTTTAAATGCAACAAGTACCGCTATATGATTTTTAGGATCTTTTAAATTAGCCAAACAAACCATTCGTTTTTCTTGATTTCCTTTTAAAAAAGTGGTCTTAGGATAATTTTCATCAAGTAAAGCAAAATTGGGGATGTAGAATACGTTTTTTACCAATAATTTCTTTTTTACCCAAACTTGTAATTGGTGATTCACAACAAAAACCGAAGAAAAACACACAGAAGAAAAAAATAATATAAAATTATTTAAAATTGATTCATTCGCTCGTGCACCATAATGCTCATGCCATATAATTTTAACCTTAGGATAAATCAATTTGAGCAAAACAGCAATAAAAAACGAAGTCCCATGGGCGTGGACAAGTGTCACTTTATTGGCTATCACATAATTTCTCAACTTAAAAAGTGCTTTATAGTCAAGAACCCCTTTTCTATTCAAAAACAAATAGGAAACAGCAGTATCAACCTGACATACAAGTGGTCCCTCTTTACGACTAACTACTAATCCGGAAAAATCAATTTGTTTAACCAAGGCATTAGCATAATTGACCGCCATGCGCTCTGCCCCTCCTGCCTCAAGTGAATCTATAATTTGAATAATCCGCATTTTTTGTTTTTTTTATCTTCTTTTAGTTTGTTAGCTCCACAAAACTGTCATTTCGACGAAGAAGGAATCGCATCATAATTTGCTATTATTACAAACGTGTCATCCTTAAAATACCATTCCTAATAATAAATAATCCTCTAAATACCCAATTCGCGTCAGTTCGAGTGATTTTTAAAGCTACGACTATTACGCTCATTAAAATAAAAAATCTAAGCTTTAAAAATTGTATCGAGAACCGTTTTAATAATAATAAATAATGCTTTAAAGCCCCAATTCGCGTCAGTTCGAGTGATTTTTAAAGCTTCAACTATCACACGCCTTAAAATAAAGAATCCAAGCTTTAAAAATCGTATCGAGAACCATTTTAATAATAATAAATAATCCTCTAAATATCCAATTCGCGTCAGTTCGAGTTATTTTTAAAGCTACGACTATTACGCTCCTTAAAAATAAAAAATCTAAGCTTTAAAAATCGTATCGAAAACCATTTTAATAATAATAATAAATAATCCTCTAAATATCCAATTCGCGTCAGTTCGAGTGATTTTTAAAGCTTCAACTATCACACTCTTTAAAATAAAGAATCCAAGCTTTAAAATTGTATCGAGAACCATTTTAATAATAATAAATAATCCTCTAAATACCCAATTCGCGTCAGTTCGAGTGATTTTTAAAGCTTCAACTATCACACTTCTTAAAATAAAGAATCCAAGCTTTAAAAATCGTATCGAGAACCGTTTAACAATTCCGCAATTTCCTCCTCAAAAACATCTAAAGTATAACCTCTAGACCATTCCGCAGCTTTATTTCGTTTAGCATCAAAATCGGTTTGATCATGTAAAACAACCGCTATTTGGGCACTATCTTTTTCTAAATTCATCTCTAACAAAACACCTCTTTTTCCATAATCCAACATAAAAGGAACACAAGAGACAGAGGTAGCAACTGGGACGCAGCCCCAAAACATACCTTCTGCAATCGCTTTTGGCCAACCTTCACTCTCAGAAGGCAAAACCACAAAATGGCTGTCTTGATAGGCTTTCTTAACAATATCCCGCGCTTGATTCCCTTGTAATGAAACAATTTTTTCTAATGCATGGGCTGCAATATAATCCGCCAGCATTTCTCGTTCAACACCTTCACCATAGATACTCAAACGTACTGAATATCCTTTAAGGTGCAAATTTTCTACTAATTGAACAGCATACAGTGGATGCTTTCCTTTTACTAAAGTCCCAACAAAAATGAAATTAACAAGACCTTTTAACTCTTTTTGAGCTACCGGAATCACCTCTTTTTCAGTATAAGAAGCCGTAAAAAAAGGTTTGATATTAGTAGTCATTCCTTCCCATTCACCATAGACTAAAACGTGCATATTACGGGTCAAAAAAGGGTTACTCAAGATCCATTGTTGCAATTGATACGTCCACGGTTGATTCGATTTAGGATCCCAATTCCCTGCGTATTTTGCTGTTTTAGGCTTATTCGGAAATACAATTTGTATAAGACAACCTAATAACCCTATATTTCCGGGGCAACGTAAATGAATATGCCCAGCAGATTGCATGGCTTTGAAAATTTGCCAAGTTATTTTAGGTACTTTTAAAATTGTTCTAAAAATAGATTTTAGATGCAACACATCAAAACTATCAATAGGCACAAACTTAATATTTTGATGCTCATAAGCAATATCTACAGGAGTTTTCCCTAAATCTGTTATTGGTGCAACAATAACGACCTCATTAGCATATTGAGTCCAAATATTCATTTCCAATACATAGGGACTATAGGCAAAATACTTGTTTTGCAATAGAATATGGGGGACATGGGTTATAATTACAAAGGTCATTAATTTTCTAATTTTGGCTTATGAATAAGTAAACTCCACCACCCCACAGTTCTGCCTAAAGCTTCCGTAAAAGCTTCTTTTTTATTTTTAGTGGTCAATGCATTGGTAAAGCGGATTATAGTCAAAAGTATTGTTATAGAATGCCATTTAAATTGAGTATTTATATCTGGCTTCGGATTTTTCACCCTCCACACATACCAACCATTTCGCACGACCATTTTACCGTATTGATATCGATTTGGCCTTCCTGATGGATGATGATAATGATTTAACTGCACTTTGGTATTGATTACATTTTTTCCAAATTGCAAAGCCCGAATACTAAAATCTGCATCTTCATACAAACCATAACCCTCAAAATAAGTAGAGAATCGAATAGCCTCAAACACTTTTTTTCGAAAGGCGAATGACATACCAATCAATAAATCCACTTCATAGACTTTGTCATTTAATGGAAATCCACAAGTTTTACCATGCGAATAATCAGGCATTTTTCCTGGACCGACATTAGAGTGCAATCCTAAATAATTGCGAACTAAATTGCGTTGCCCTTCTTTATAAACGAATCCCTCAAACAGAAAATAACGATTAGGATCATATTTTTTTTCAGGTGCTATCAAGTTCCAACAATTCTCATTAATCGCAACACCTCCAACACCAGAAATGGCTTGATCATCGGCAAAGGTTTTAATTAATTCCTCAAAATAAGTGGAAGACAATTCGGTGTCATCATCCAAAAAAGCAATTACATCACTGGTGGGAGCTACTTTGCCTATACCAAAATTTCTTTGCTTCGTTAACCCTCTAAAATTTTCTGGAACAGAGAAATATTTCAAATTAGAAAATATATTTACTTTTAAAACCTGCTTTGTTTTTTGATTAATTGAACCATCAATAATAAGAATTTCGTCAGGGTAAACAGTTTGCTTTTGAACCGATTGTAATAACCGGAGTAATGCTTCTGACCGCATATAGGTACAAATAATCAAAGTGAAATTCATTATTCTGTTTTTTTAAAATGATCATGGATTATACTAAAATAAGTATCCCTATTTAAATAAGTACTCCACAATTTACGATTATTATACTGCATTTGCTCAAAATCAGCATCGCTTATAGTTGTATGAAAATCAATCAACGTTTCCATAAAATTATCTTTATTTGCCATTACGCAATGATTTTTCCAATTAATTAAAGAATCGAGTGGTAGTTTAAAATCAGTATCAATCACTAAAGGTATTCTACCCATAGCAAGTGTTTCGTAGAAACGAACCGAAAAATTACCAACACCGCGGAGGCAAAAAACATAAGGATTTGTGGCTATGTTCTCGAAGAAAACAGCACTGGTTTGTTTTTTTTCTAACTCAGATTTTACTCCTGCTCTATATTTATCTCTAAAAATAAAATTAGTTTCTATTAGTTCGCTTTTTTCTAAAGCACTAAGAAATTGATACCGTTTATAGCTTGACGGATAAAAGGCTTGGTAATCTGTATAAATAAACTTTATGATTCGTTTTAAATTTTGTTTCAGGTAAGCTAAATATTCTTTCCCCCATTTGATAAAAGAGCCACTCGCATGCCCAACAAATCCTATTTTAGGCAGCTTTATTTTGGTAATAGGCTTAAATTCAATATCAAGTTGAGCATAAGGATTAGAAATAAAACAGGGTAAAATAAAAGTTTTACCATCTACTTTACTCCCAAACCCTCCAAACCGAAATGTAAACACATCTTCATTGAGTGTAATTCCAAAATCCCCAGCAGTATAGATCCAAACTTTTTTATTAGCTTGGTTTCCATTAGTAATAAATTCTTTAAGCCAATGTGTTTTATTATTTTTTAAAAAAAAACCAATATCAACAGGAACAATAACTATATCTGAAGCTTCAATAGAATCAACTAAGATATACTTTTCCAATAGACCTAAATTAGGAATATAACACAAATCAAATAACAACGGAAAAATTATACTTCTGTATTCAGGCGTTATAAATGAAGTATCAGTAAAAACTTTAATCATTTGCTTGAAGTTTTTTTGCCCAATACAAACTGGCATCCCAATGTGCATTAGTTCGTTTATAAAAACGAATTGGATTTTGTTTCCAATTGGCCCAAAATAAACTATAAAAATAAACCATTTTATAGCCAAACAATTGTTGTTCTGTTTTATAGACCAGACTATTTAACATAATCGTAGGCGAGGGCTTAGGTAAAATAGCCCCATTATCCCATTCAAAAATTGGCTTAATTCTAAATCCTCCTATAGGTGCTTTGAGATGTAAAATCATAGGTTCAGGGAAATAGACTACATCTGTTCCACTATTTCGCAATTGCATTCCAAAATCAAAATCTTCTCCATAGGCAAATTCGTACTTACTATTAAATTGCACGCTACTCAAACTATCTTTCTTTACAATGCAACAGCCGGAACCGAAAATCG
Organism: Flavobacterium algoris; assembly: GCF_048158525.1. Taxonomy (NCBI): domain Bacteria; kingdom Pseudomonadati; phylum Bacteroidota; class Flavobacteriia; order Flavobacteriales; family Flavobacteriaceae; genus Flavobacterium; species Flavobacterium algoris. Next base: position 43,793 of record NZ_JBLNKT010000026.1, on the reverse strand, counting down.
TCGTTTGATGCACTTTATTAAAATCATTTTTTTCATGCTTTTGAGGATAATAATTTACAACAGCTTCGATACCATATTGAATACAATTTCTTAGCGTTTTTTCAATAACATCATTTGCTATCTCATTATCATCATCATTCAAAAACACCCATTCACTTTGAACTTTAGATAAAGCAATATTTCTAGCATTACAAGCACCTGCTTTATGAGTAAAAATATGTTCTATTTGAAATGGCCATTTTTCTCCAGCAATAAAATACAATTCTGTTTTACTTTCTGCTAATGGATTCTGTTCTACAATAATTACTTTTTTGGGTAAATGAGTCTGGTTACGCAAATCATACAAAACAGCTTTTAAATATTTTGCTCTTCCAATAGTAGGTATAATCACATCAATTTCATTCGTGAAAGATACTTTTTTATTCGATTTCACTTCAATAGCATCTAAACAATTAGAGTTCCAATTGCGCTTTTTAAAAAACAAACTGTAAGCCAATGGCAATACTAAAAATTTTCTTTCGTGAAGCAAAAAAGACAAAAACAAAATTATAATCCATTTTATTGAATAATGTTGTTTTACAAACTTAAAAAGAATATAATTATTGGAAAAATTTCCTTTTTCTAAGCTTACTTTGTGAGCAAACAATAAGGGTTCTGAATAACAAAAAAGCCCTATTGGCATTGCTCTTTTAGCAATTGAATTGAGTAAGTAATCAAAATTTTTAGATTTATCAGACAACTGATTAGTTACAGCATTCAAAACACCTGCTGATACAGCCCCCACTACACTTGACATTTGCCAAGTAAAAAAAGAAACTTCTTTATTTATTCTTAATATAGAAGCATTGTCAACATACCCTAATCCATCATTAATTACATTTGAAAAATACGGATTATACGAAACCATCATTTTTGGGTGATGGAAGATTTTTTTTATGGCATCCCTATTTAAAAAAGCTTCCCAGTTTATATTGCACCAAACCAAAATTTCATCAGGAAATTGTTGCGCTAAATCAAATAAAGTTACTCCAATAGCAGTATTATTCCTTAAAGTCACATTCCCTCTCCCTTCAATTCGAAGTACTTTTTGAGCATTATGAAAAACCGTTATCATGCTTATTAATTTATTCTTGTATAATTCTAAACGGTTTTTTTCCTAAAATTGCAGCGTACTTAGAAAAACTACTAGTGTACATTTGATCTAATCTAAGCAAATATAACACATCACTTTTTGTCATAAAATAAAAATCAGTAAATGTTTTATAATGAGATTCTAAATCAGCATCATTGTTTTTTATTCCAATATGTTTTGGACTTCCTTCTAAAATAGTAAAAGAAGTATTTTGTTTTATATGACTCAAAAAAATTATACTGTCGGACAACACATATACTTTCTTATTAGTGTGTAAGACAGCAACCGCCTCCATTTTTAGAATTAGTTTTTTGATTAATTCCTGCCTCTTATTTTCATCTAAAACGGTATGATTTGTATCTTTAAAATCTCCCATTAAAGAAGTAAATCGGGTATGAAAAACAATCCTGTTATCATAAGGAAATTTTTGAATTTCTTTGTTTAATTCAGGGGAAACAGTAAACAATTCATTGTAATTAACCTGCCAAATTTGTTCGTTTTCACTTTCAATATTCTCTTTATGAATTACTCCTAAATAATCAACATTACTATACACCAGGAACGTTTTGGCTTCCGAATTCTTAATTAAAGCTAATGGATTCACTTCAAAATTATCCATTAAATAAATTATTTTTGTGGAAAAAGGATTGTATTTTAATTCTCTTTCTTTTATTTCCCAATTCACTTTATTGGGCTTTAAAAAATGACTTAACTGAAATGGGTGAGTAAACGAAATATAAAAATCATAGTCTAGACTTTTAGCTATTTCATAAAAAGAAACAATCCCTTTTAATCGGTCTACTAACCCTCCATGAGAAAAAAGCCCATTGAAACAAATAATAATTCTCTTTTTATCTGTTGTGGAGGTAGTCCAATTTATTCTGGTACTATAATACTTAACAAGCAACAATTTCTTGTGCAGTAGACTTACCTTTTTTTTCCACTTTTTAATCATTTTTAAGCTTAATTATCTCTTCATAAAAGCATATGTTTTCCATCACTATTTTTTCAACATCAAAAACTTGTTCTACCCTTTCTCGAGCTTTTTTACCAGTTTGTTGACATAAAGTTTCATTCTCTAAAAAAGCATTTATTTTTTCAGCATATCCTTGATGATCTTTAGGATATACCAAGCTCCCACTTTCTCCATCAACAAGTAACTCTTGAGCCCAACCAATATTACTATTGACTACTGGTTTTTGTAGCGCCATTGATTCAATGGTAACCATTCCTAATGTTTCAGCAAAAGTAGGAAACACACATACTTGCGCTCTTTTGATATACGATTGTATTTCTTGATAGGGTATTTTTCCTAAATAGGTTACTTTATCCCGTGTTTCTTTATCTAATTCATTTTGTACCAATGCCCAGGTAGAAAGTGATTGTGTGCTAATATCGTAAGAATCACTTCCTATCAAAATCAGTTTGGCGTAGGGATGTTGCTGCAGCACTAATTTAAAAATAGCCGGTAATTCTAATACACCTTTCTTCCGAATTATAGTTCCAATATACAATAAGAGTCCTTTTTCATAGTTTTCTGGAGTAGGATTTTCAAATTTGTCTAATTCTAATCCGTAATGAATGGTTTGTATTTTTTTATTCGTAATACCAAACAACTCTTTCGATAGCGTACCCGCAAATGTAGTTGGTGCAATAAGGGCACTAGCTTTTTGAAGAGCTAGTTTTTCAAACCAAAAATTTTTAAGTTTTTGTTTTCTTTTTTCTAGATGACAAAAATACGTATCACTTCCATGAAACCGAATGACCAATGGAGCTTTCAGGTGCATAAAAGCAGTAATTCCAGTCCAGTCAGGCGCTTCAACTGCATCAATTTTTTTAGCAACTATTTGTGTATTGAGATAGTTTTGAATGTATTTTCGATGCCAATACCAACCCATGAATTTGTATTTTCTATTTTTGATCAAATGAATTGTAATTCCATCCTCAGCAAATACAGCATCTTCTTGCTGTCCATAAACAAATACAGAAACTGTGACTTTTTTTTTGGCCAAAGCAACTACTAAATTTTTGATACTGGTCCCAATACCTGCAGCATGAGCTACTCTTTCATGAGGATATTCAGGAGTAAGAAAGGCTATATGCATAGTTTATTTATTAAAAAAATCTTTTATAATTTTTTTGGTAAACAGTTTTGCTCCTGCATCATTCATATGCCCACAGGAAGAAAAATACTGATCGCCTTCTACTGCTTTTTCATAATTGTGAATTTCGGGATACATTTCATGCACTTTCTCAAAATAATCCAATCCTTTGGTGTTAGAACACATAGGTGTCATAACGGCAATCAGGTTAATGTGATTTGCTCTACAAAGATGCTTTATTTCTTCATAATATTTATTATGTAGGGGCTTTAGATGTGTCAGGTCATTTTTCATGTTGGCATTTGGATTTTTACCCAATGGATAATAGCCTAAATGATCCAACAAATTAGTAGGTTTTTCTCTGGCTGCATCATACATTTCTCTAAAACCAATTCCGGGTTCAAAAGCGATGTACCTATAAAATGGGATGTAATATAATGCCCAAAAATCAGGTTGCTGGGCAAAATGTGATGCAATCACTTTAGAATTGTGAATATAAGGCAAAAATCTAGACGCTACACTCTCGGACTCCAGCTCATTGGACAAGTTCAAATCAGCTTCCAGTATGACATTTTTTATTTCATACTTTCGTTCTATCATTAGTTTCAACAGCAAAGAAGCCTCAAATAAATGCCCACCACTCATACCATAATTAAAAGCCTTTAATCCTTTGTTTTCAAACATGGAAGCCACAAAATGGTTATTGGCTCTGGAGGATCCTAAAATCACCACATCGTAAACTCTGGCTTTTGAGTTATAAACATAGCCTATTTTCCCCCTATTGGAAGATTCTAAATACACTTTTGTGTATACCAAATCTAATACAACCAACACAAAAAAGGTCAGCAAAAGTATTTTGATTGTAAAAATTAAAAACCGTTTCATACTTAATTTTTATTATTATTGTTGTTGTTGTTGTTGTTGTTGTTGTTGTTGTTGTTGTTGTTGTTCATTTAGCAATCTGACTGCGTCCGATTTGACATGAGTTATTTGTCACGTCGAGCGCAGTCGAGACGCTCTCACTTTTAAATACTAATCTGGACTGTGTTTAGGCTTCGCTCGGTAAAACTTATCGATTTGACAACTCAACAACCCTTCGTCACGTCGAGTCCTCCGTCTTGCTCAGGACAGGCTAAAGTCGAGACGCTTCTTTTTATGGCTCTCGAATGAATCTCGGCTGCGCTCGATTTAACATCAGTTATTTGTCACGTCGAGCGCAGTCGAGACGCTCTCACTTTTAAATACTAATCTGGACTGTGTTTAGGCTTCGCTCGTTAAAACTTATCGATTTGACAACTCAACAACCCTTCGTCACGTCGAGTCCTCCGTCTTACTCAGGACAGGCTAAAGTCGAGACGCTTCTTTTTATGGCTCTCGAATGAATCTCGACTGCGCTCGATTTGACAAAAGTATTACATCAGGCTCTCTGTTTTGTCAAGTCGAGCGCATCGAGACGCACTACCCTTCTGTATCTTCACTATTTGGTCTGTATTTATGATGCGTTGCATTTCTGCATTCCGATAAATCTTGTAATTTGTCGAAATTTCCATCAATTAACGCTTGCTTTTTAACCCTACTCCATTTTTTTAATTTCTTTTCAAACTCAATAGCTTGGTTAGGATCTATAAAATCCTGATAAAAAACTAACGTAACCGGTCTTCTACTATGCGTATAGGCTTCTGGATATTTACCTGCATTATGTTCCATAACTCTCCTATCAATATCAGAAGTTACTCCAACATAGATCGAATCATCATTACAAAGAAGAATATATACATAATAGAATTTCATAGTACTAATTTAAATTTTTAATGTAGTATAAATGTGGACTGTACTTCACCTCAATCTCGACTTTAGCCCGTCCTGAGCGAAGCCGAAGGGCTAGATTTGACAAAAACATCATAACACCACTTAGCTGTCACGTCGAAAGTTTATACTGAGCTTAGTCGAAGTACAGACGAGACGCTCAGTACAGTCAATTCCCCCTACTTATATTAAAACTGAAAATAAATAAATTCTTTATAATCAGAATACGTTCCTAACGCCAAAAGAGCCGCTAGACAAAGCACTAATTTTAGGATACTGTATTTTCCGGAAATAGGTTCAATTTTAGTTTTGGCATTCCATTCCACAAGAATAAAAATCAAAACCAACAATACCATTTCATAACTGTATCTTTCATTTTCTAAATATTGCGGTATAAAACTTCGATTAGAAAAAATACGGGCAATATAATCGAAAGCGATTTCAATAGACTTTGCTCTAAAAAAGATCCAGGCCAAACAACTTAATCCAAAAGTAGCTACTATATTCCACAGTACTTTTAAGGAGCTTAAATCCCATTGCAGCTGAACGGTTTCGATATTAGAACGGTTTTTATGGAGTAATAATAAAGGTAAAAAGTACAACGCATTAATAAAGCCCCAGGCTATAAAAGTCCAATTGGCTCCATGCCAAAAACCACTTAATAAGAAAATAACAAATACATTTCGCACTTGTTTGAATTTACTTCCTTTGCTTCCTCCCAACGGAATATAGACATAATCCCGAAACCATGACGACAGGGATATGTGCCAACGACGCCAAAATTCAGCTATATCTCTGGAGAAATACGGATAGTTAAAGTTGCGCAATAAATCAATTCCAAACAACTTAGACATCCCCAATGCCATATCCGAATAACCGGAAAAATCGCCATAAATTTGGAACGCAAAATAAAAGGCGCCAAGAAGTAAGGATAAGGAATTCATGGAAGTATAATGATCAAAAATCGCATTGGCATACGTAGCACAAGTATCTGCAATAACTACTTTCTTTACTAATCCCCAAATAATCTGATACACACCTTCTTTTGCTTTTTCATAATCAAAGGTTCTTTTTATTTTTACTTGAGGCAATAAATGGGTGGCTCTTTCAATAGGACCAGCCACTAATAGCGGAAAATAACTGACAAACAACGAATAATCAACAAAATTATATTCGGCTTTTATCCTTTTTAAATAGATATCAATGACGTAGGATAAGCCATGAAAAGTATAAAAGGATATTCCCACAGGCAAAACCACATTCAGCAATAAAGGACTGGAATGCAACCCAAACCCATTTAATAACTCAGAGAAGGAACTGGCAAAAAAATTATAGTATTTAAAAATACCCAAAAATCCAAGGTTGACGCTGATGCTCAACCAAAACCAAAATTTTCGAAAACCATCTGTTTTTGCTTTTTCAATTTGAATACCGGTATAATAATCCAAAAACGTAGAGAAAACCAACAAAAACAAAAAACGCCAATCCCAGCAGGAATAAAAATAATAACTGGCTATAATGAGTACTGCATTTTGAGTGCTTTTGGTTTTATGAAAAACAAACCAATACAACACGAATACGATGGGCAGAAAAATAGCGAAGGATAGAGAATTGAAAAACATGCTAAATTTTATTTTTATTATTTACTATTTTTTCCACTAAAATTTCAGTGAATTTACTCGCTCCCATTTCATTCAAATGAAAACAATTAACAAACATCGAATCTTCTTTTATGGCATTAGAAAAATCATATAAATCTGGAATTTTAGTTTTTAATTTTTTTATATAATCTAAATTTTTGGTGTGCTTACAAAAGGGAGCACAAAAGAAGACTATTTTTATATGATTCGTTGTTCCGTATTTTTTTATTTTTTCATAATAGGGACTATACGATGCAATAGAAGCCGGCAAGGAGAAATGGTTGTTGTGCTTACCACCATGACCCTGTACTGGTAAAGGACTATATCCCTTACTCTCGACTACCGTGGTTTTCTTTCCAATCAGATTAGCAAAAACATCCCTAAATCCAATCTTTTGATCACTCCTGCAATACCTGATAAAAGGAACAGAATACGTACTGGGGTCTTCCCCAATATAATCGATTAAATAATCTTTTGTTATTTGACTGTCTTTAATAAAAGGGGTCATTTCATAGGGTAAATTAATAGAGTGCCCCTTAATGTCAAAGATATAATCTACTTGAATAAATATGGTGTCAGAGGCAATATTATAAGTTTTCAATAATTGCAAAATGGTATAAATATCTCCCATTTTTGATGCTTGATATCCTAAATTAATACATTTTTTTTGAGTTTTATTTTCTATAATGAATGGATCAATTCCATTTTCAACTCTTGAAGACCCCAAAAAAATATAATTAACTTTTGTGTTTTTCAGGCTTCTTAAATACTGAAATTTAGTCCTTGGATTCGCATTTTTATAAATAGTAGTATAGGTAAAATCAAACACCAGTAAGAAGAGTAAAAGTAAAAGTAAAATTCCAAGAATCTGAATTATAAATTTTTTCATATGGGATAAAAGAGTCTAAAAAAATTTAACCGCTTTAATATAAATTAGAATCTCCTTTCTAATGATAATTCTATCACTTTGGGTTCGTCATTTTTTGAAAAACCACCACTAGGATTAACTTCCAGATGAATAATATCAAAATGAACGGAACATTTTTTTAAAAAGTCATATAACGCTGTATGCTTATTATCTAAGTCATGAAACTCAAACACCATACAATTAAACAAATGAATATGAGTCAAAATCTCATCCAATAAATCATATTCACTACCTTCAATATCTAATTTCAATAATATTTTTTGGGATTCAAAATCTACTATTTTTTCTTTAATTGAATCTAAAATCCCGGTTTTACAAGACAACCATTTCTTGACATGCCAAGCCCTACCCGAACGAAGCATCAAAATAAAAATAAGTGTATTGATAAAATAACGCAGCTTTTCTCTCTTAAATAAAAAAAATCTCAAAATAGCCTTTACCAATAGCTTGCTTCTTGAAACCGTAGGATCAACCATAATGATTTGTAGCTTCTTGTTAAAACGGAACATATCGTATTCGAATTCCATATTCGATGAAATGCCACCACTAAACAAAATGTCGGCTTCTAGACAATTATTTGGTGATATATAGTAGCCTCCGTCTTCAATACTTCCAAATCTAAAAGCAGTTTTTTTTTGTACTAAAAATTCCCTTCGTATTCTGTCTAAATAATTATTTTCCAAAATTTATTTTCTTAAAATCGCATCAATACTTTTCCATATGTTATCTGAAGCTTGTGTTGGAGTGGTACCAGCTACAATTTCATACCATTTTTTCCCTTCTAAAACATTTGATAATTTCCCTTCTATTATTTGGCTTACCAAATATTCCAACTCTTTTTTATCGGTACAAAATACAGCTGCTTCCTGACTGGGCATACTTCTAAAATGAACATAGTTATAATTTTGTCCGATGTCTCGAATGCCTTTTTTTAATTGGGGTTGCTCGTAATTGAAATAGATACAAGGTTTTTCATGTGCCACAAAATCAAAAACAGTAGAGGAACACACATTCGTCACAAACTCAGAATGGGCACAAACATTATACAATAGACCCAAATCTTCTTTAGTGGGCAAAATTTCATTCCATTGTTTTCCTATCGGTTTCCATATAGGATTTAAAACGGTTATAATATCTGTATTAGCCTCCAAAACGGCACCATATCGATTGGTCGTGTCTACAGGGCATTTTCTGTAGATAATTCCTAAATTTTTACCTTTAGTATTTAAACTGCGTATCGCATGAGCCAAATCTTCTAAATAATAGTGATCCAAAGGGGAAGTGGTCTCATCGTCGCCGGAATAACAAATGTATTTCTTGGCGGTATCTAAATTATTTTGGGCAAAAAACACGTCTCTTTCTTGCAACAATCGGCTATCGTAATGCGGTTCAAATTGAGGGGTACCCGTTACAATAACTTGAGATTCCTTGATAAAGGGATAATATTTTAAAACTTCAGATTTCATTAAAGCACTCCAAACAAAATAATAATCTGTTTCCACCACTTGCATTGCCTTAGGCACATTGTCCCAGGAATAGACAAAAGCTACGGTAGGAATTCCTAAATCTTGGGCTGCCAGTAAAGCACTTATGGATTGCGTGGCCCGTTGTGTGGTACAAAACACCAAATCCGGTTGATGTTCTTGTAACTGCGCCTTACAATACTGGTATTTTTCGGTCGAACGTTCTAAACTATTAATTCGTTTTCGGATGCGGACAATCCCTTTTTCCGAAGAATTCAATCCTATTAACAACTTCGTATAAAACGTTATCAATGTATTTTTCAAACCAGTGTAACTAAAAGGAAATTTATAGGTAGGATACACATCATCCTTAAACTTCTTTTGAGAAACATTCAATTCGATGTGTTTTCGAATGCGGGAATAGATTGAAGTCAACCGATGGATGCTATGGTTGTTAATTTTAACCTCATCATAACCCAACTCCTCTTTTAAAGAAAAAACGGTATTATTCCAATAGACAATTTGGTGTCCTTTTTGCTCTCCTAATGCTTTAAATTGAGTAAACGCAAAATTACGCAACCCCACTCCATCGGGAAAAAAAACAAATATTTTTTTACTCATAAATTTATGGTCAAACTATTTTCGCATTCTTCAAGATTTTTAAAAGGAGACTGCTTGATACTATTTTTTTAATGAATTTCTATTCTATTCCAAAAGCAAAATTGAGAAAAAAAAGAGGTTTAAACTAAATTATAGCGATTGTTTTTGGGAAATTTAATAACCTGTTTATTTCTTCTTTAAAATGACCTAAAGATAATAATAATGTTTCAAAAAGTAAAAGTAACTCCGTTCTCTTTGTCATTCTGACGCAGGAAGAATCACATAACGAAAGCAACAACAATTCTTCTTTCTTTCCAAAAAAACGACTCATCCCTTTTGTCATTCTCATAAAGGAGACTCGAGCGTTAGCGAACAGACGAAGTAAATCACATAACGAGAGTAACAATCATAGTTATTTTTTGTCATTCAGACAAAATAAAATTATACAACAAGAGTAAAAAAAAGCAACAAATGTGATTCCTCCTTCGTCGGAATGACAAAATGTAGTGTAGGTTTTTGTGTCATTTCGACAAAGGAGAAATCACATCCAACTTGACAAAACGATGATTCAAAAACTCAAAATTAGAATTAAACGAGCGAATTAAATTTGTTTTTTTATCTCTTCTCCATCCTTTTAACTCCTTTTCTCTAGCAATAGCTTGTTGGACCCAAGTAAATTTTTCATAATAAACTAAAAATTCCAAACTGTATTTTGAAGCAAATGTTTTATTTCCTATAACTATATTTTGATGATGCTGTTCTAATCTTATTTTCAAGTTATTTGTCATACCTATATAGTAGGTAGATCTGTATTTGTTCGTGATAATATAAACATAATAAGTATGATACCCCTCATTTAATTCATACATAAATTGTACTGATTTATTATTTTAAAAGATATAATTTACAATTCCTTTATTTTGTCATTCTGACGCAGGAAGAATTACATAACGAGAGCAATACTAATGAGTAACTAATGTGATTTCTCCTTCGTCGAAATGACACAAACCTTACATTCGCCTTTGTCATTCTGATGCAGGAAGAATCACATAACGAGAGTAGCAAAAAAAGAGCAAAAAATATGATTTCTACTTCGTCGAAATAACACAAAAACCTCGCTCTCCTTTGTCATTCTGACGCAGGAAGAATCACATAACGAGAGAAAAAAAAGAGCAAAAAATGTGATTTCTCCTTCGTCGAAATGACACAAAAATCTACATTCTACTAACTAAATACCTACACTTTTTGATTCTTTAATTTTTCTCTTTGCACTTGTTCGATAGGCAAAATATCCATTGATTTAAAAGATAAAGCGCTATGAACTGCATATAAGTCACGTGCTAATTTTCGCAAACCCATAGGTTCTAATGAGGCTGCATGATCGGTCCCTTTCCAAGTACGATCAATCGTGTAATGTCTTTCAATAATGTTGGCACCTAGCGTGTAGGCTGCTATATCTACCGCTATGCCTAAATGATGTCCGGAAAAACCAATATGTTTTACGGTCTCACCATATTTTTGCATTAGCAAAGTAATATCTAACAAACACACATCCTCAAAGGGTACTGGATAACCTGAAGTACAATTATACAACACAAGGTCTTTATTCCTGCCTTTTTCAACAAAATAATGAACTAAAGTATCTGCTTCATCTTTAGTGGTCATCCCGGTCGAAATATGAATTTCCCCCTGGTAATGATCACACAACCAACCCAACATTTCAAAATTATTATTACAGGCAGAAGGTATTTTAATAAATTCAGGATGAAGCGAAGCTATTTCTTTGGCCGAGGTGGTATCCCAAACTGAGGTGGAATACGTAATCCCTATCGATTCACAATACTGTTTAAGTACGGCATGTTGGTTCACGTCAAATTCTAAAAATTCCCTGTGCGCACCATAAGTATCCCCATATGAGTTACTGGCATTAGGGTGGGGTGCATTGTATTGCGCCTCAGTCAATAATTCAGTATTGTTTCTTTTTTGAAATTTTACGGCATCAACATTACAAAATATCTTGGCAATCTTTATCAATTCTTTTGCAATTGCTATATCTCCTTTATGATTACAGCCAATTTCAGCAATTACATAAGGTTTTTTAAACTCAGTCATATCTTTTATTATACTTTAATACGGTTTCACAAACTTCTCTGATAGCTCCGGCTCCGGAAGCAGTACCAAGCACAAAATCAGCATTTAATTTCACAATGGAGGTTGCATTTGCTGGAGCAAAAGACCAACCGGAACTACACATATTAGTCAGATCATTCACATCATCCCCTACATAGGCAACAGCACCAAAACTACTATTTTTAGTGGCAAGAAAATGCTTTAAAAAAGAATGTTTATCCTTAACACCAAAAAATGCCTCTTTAATTTGAAGTTTTACCATACGCTGTGCAACCAGTTTAGAATTTTCAGAAGTCAATGTGATTACTTCAACATTATTTTCTCTTAAAATTTCTAATCCCATGCCATCACGCATATCAAACTTTTTAGCCATTTCCCCCGCTTCATTATAATAGACTCCTCCATCTGTAAAAACACCATCTACATCCAACACTAAATATTGAATCTTTTGATTGGTTTTCATTGCTTTTTGTCGCTCCATCAATAGATTTTCAACAATATTCCAGTCAGAAAGACTGTCAATCTCCATCAAAGTTTCCTCTGGCATTTCTACCAATCCAATAGTACCGCTGACTCTGTTTTTAGAGTTTAAAAAAAGTTCTTTTTTAGTGGCATATACCGCTCCATTTTCTATTAACAATCCTTCAAAATCTTGTCTTCTGGGCCTGTTGAATACATCATAATTTTGTGGGGTTCCATCACTATTCCAGGTAAAACGATGCGTTTTTACAACACTAAGTGCAGTGTCAAATTTTTCTGTGGTGATTTTATCCAATACTTTATTGATATCAACTGCCAATGTTAACGGGGAAGTCGCTTGAAGCAAACATAAAACAGCATACTCATGATTAATTTTGGCTGAAAACTCCATCATAGTACTCTCAGTAGAAGCAGTATCATTGGCATTTTCTTCGTTACGCAACAAGGCAAATACCTTATTGGTCCAGGAATATTCCCGTTCTACATAACGAATGATTTCCGTATCATTGGTAAACACATAAACGGCATCCAAATCAGAAAAAATAGCTTCAGTGAGCACCCAAGAAAACAAGGGACGCCCTACCATTTTCTTTTTATTTTTCCCCGAAATTCCTTTAGAATCTTTGCGAAGCGGAATGATGCCTATTTTTTTCATTTTTATATATTTTAGCAGAAGTTTCAAAAATAGTTTTAATAGTTTGATTTAGGATTAGTTACAAATTAATACTTTATCCCTTTTAGTGTTTTTAATTTTTGCAAAGTACTTTTTTGAACTGGTTTTCTATATTTCAGTATATCATATATTTCTTTGAAGGATACAAAAATTGAAATCCAAAACAACTTAAAATAAGTTACATCCTTCAATCCATATTTTTTAAAATTATGAAATAACAATCTCGCTATTTTTAGCATTGGATTTGGATAATACACCACATAATAAAAGATGGTATTTTTGAGTTGCTTTTCGAATCGAAAATAGTTTCTACCCTGCCGTAAACGTTTCTTTCTGTCCACTCTATGATTCACAATGATGGCATTATCATAAAGTATTTCATAACCTAAATCTAACACTTCAATAGCCAAACAAGATTCTTCTCCATAAATATCTATCCACGTTGGAAAACCGTTGGTCTTTTCATAAATTTCTTTACGAATAGCGAAACCGCAGCCAACAAAATCATTTGTTTGGTACTTGACAATATCAGGTTCTGCCTGTTGCAATGCTTCTTGATCCGATACGAAAACACCTCTAATTTCTTGAAAAGTAATGATTCCAATTTTTGCATTTTCTAAAAAAATGGATTGTGTTTTAGTAATAAAATGGTTGCTCAAAGGATGTGCATCATCATCAAACCCTATTAAAATATCACCTTTTGCCTTTTTGTAAAGTTTATTTCTTGCAACAGAGGCACCTAAATTTTTTTTTGAATATTCCCATTTTACCCAATTAAAAGTATTAATTAATTCAGATGTGTTATCTGAACTTCCATCGTCAAAAACAAGTACTTCATGAATAGATTTATCAATATAAGCCTCCAACACATGTAAAGTACGCTCAAGTTCCTCTTTTCTATTTTGAGTAACAATTAAAATGGATGCCTTCATGAAAATAGTGTTATTGACCAATTTAATATATAATCCATTACTATTCTTTATTATTGAATAGTTTCATCTCGATACACATATAAAAGTATATCTTGAAAACAACCATTTTTCCTAAAAGAAGTTTTAATATTATAATCGAATCCTGCCATTTCAAATGGAGTTAAAAAACTAGAAAGTGATGATTTTTCATTATTAATTTTATGATGATATTCTATTATATACAGCCGAGAAATAGCTATTTTATGAGATAAAACTAAGTCTTTTACTACTTGCTTTTCAGAACCTTCAATATCCATTTTAATTAAGTCAACAGCATCAGTAAAAAAACTGGATAATAGGTCTGTTTCCATTTTAATTTTATGAATCCCTCCCCTTTCTTTTATGATTGATGCTAGCAAAATTTGCTCATCATTGCCTGTATAGAAATCAATTTCTCCTTTTGCATCTGATAACGCCAGATTATACACTTCAATATTTTTTAAATTATTCTGTTCAATATTTTTTTTCAACAAATAAAAAGCTCTAGGATTGGGTTCAAATGCTACAATGGAGCAATTGGGAAAAATAAATTTAAAATATAAAACTGACATCCCAATATTAGCTCCACAATCAATTATCTTGGGCTCATTTGTATCCGATTGAAAAAAATAATCTTTAGAAATAAAAACTTCCTTAAACAAAAAAATTAACGAATCATAACTGTAAGAGCTCACTTTAAAACCAAAAATATTTTGGGTTATTTCTGTTTTATTTTTGTAAAAATTAGATTTAAAATACATTTTTGTCAATGTCAAAAAGATGGTAAATTTAATTTTAAAATCATATTGTGAATGCTGTGCAATGCTGATATTCCTTCTAGAATTTTTAATTAAATTATATATTTTTACAATCATGTGTTCTTTTATTAATTATGCGCCTTTAGCTTTATTATTTCATTCAAATTCGTTGTAGTTCAATACTTTCAAATAAGAATTAATTACCTTCTCTTTTATTTTAAAATAGTCAAAGTTTGGAGTCAAATTTAAGGTATTATATTCGATTCCTTTTTTTATCATTTCAATATTATTTATGGCATATAAAATAGTACTCGTAATATTTTCAATATTTTCTGGATCATTAAGTAACAAACCATTTAATCCATCTATAATTAATTCTTCTGTTACTTTACCCGGATTAGACTGAATTGGGAACACTCCCATACAAATAGCTTCAAGCAAGGCATTTGGCATTCCATCTGATATACTATTGCCAATATAAAGAAAAGAATTCTCCATTAGACTAAAAACCTCTTCTTGTTTTATTTTACCAATAACACTAAAATTCTGCCATGTTTCCATTTTTGACCTCTTAGCAAATTGAATCACTTCCTCATCTGCACCAAAAACAACAATGGTATATGGACTTAAAATTATTTGAAGGTTTTCTAAGGCTTTCAATATACTAATGGCTCTGCCCCATCTTCCTTGAAACCCTTTTATGAGTATCGTTTTTTTATTTTCAAAAGGAGCTATTTTAAATTTCATTTTATCTAAATCATAACCTCCACCACCTGGAAAAACTCCAAGAAAATGATTTTCATAGCCATGTTTCTTAGCTATTTGATAATCTCTGTTACAATCAGCTATTAAATAATCAACTTTTTTTAATACCTTTTTTATATCGTTTAAGTGATTAGGATAGTTTTGTAAATCATACAAATCACTTCCCCATGAAGAAAAAATCCACTTCATTTTGGGGTATTTATTCATAACTCTCAATATAGGAGTACAAGAAATATACAAAGCAAAACTATGTACCACATCCGGCTTAATTTCCAACAACTTTTTCTCAAACACTTTAACAGTATTCCGCTCATTTATTTTTTGAATTAATCGATAGAACGTAGGACTTTTTTGTTTAACAAATGTTCTTCCTGGAAAATCCCATCGCAATTTCCAACCAACAATTTGTTTAACTCCATCAAGGCGTTCAACTTTTTTCCTACTATCATTTATATCAAACCAGAATATTTCATGACCAGCACCCTGAAGTTGTTCTGTCCATCTAAAAAAATGTAGGTTAGGCATGGAAACCATAAGGATTTTCATATATTAAAAAATTATACTTTTAATAAAAATTTAAACTTAGTATTACCTCTACCAATAATTTTAAATAATAGGTAAAAAGCCTGAACTCTGAAAGTTTTTCTTTGCAAACTATAATTATAGGCTAACTTTTCAGTTTTAATAAATGCAAAACATTTTTCAGCATTATGATAGTTTTTTTGTGCCAAACCCATTCGCATAATTCCTAAAACCATTTTTAAAATTGCTAACTTTATATTCTTGGATTGTGATAATTTTAAAACCGTTTTTTTTGCAAGTAAATAAGAATCAATACCCGTTTGTAAATTGCTATAAAACTGGTTCATGGAGGAAGTCTGACTTTGCCGATAATAGATTAATGTTTTATTTACAATTGCATAGGTTTTAAATTCAAAAAGTATCCGAGAATACAATTCGTGATCTTCTAAAACATGTAAATTTTCATTAAATGGCAAGTGCCTTTTTAAAACTACAGATTGCCACATTGGAGCAACCATCATCATAGGAAAATTGCCACAGACAAAGGCTTCAAACAAATCATCAAATTTTAAGATATCTGGAACATTATCAGTTTTGAATAAGTCATAATCAAAATTACCTTGAAATTCCTGTAATTTACAGACCACAAAATCAGCTGCTTTTATAGCAATAATTTTCTCCTCAAGATGATTAGGATGCATAATATCATCGCTATCGAAAAATTGAACAAAGCTCCCTTTCGATAACTCAAAACCATAATTTCTACAGGAACTTGCTCCTTTAGGTCTGTTTTCTGGCCTTTGCAAATATGTAAATCGCCTGTCATCTTTTAAAAACCCTAAGATTAAGGATTTAGAATCATCAACACTCCCGTCATCAATAATTATGCATTCCCAATATGGGTAGGTTTGCCTCTGAATTGAAACTAAAGTATCCAAAATCAAATGAGCTCGATTAAAAGTTGGAATTATTATCGAAATTATCTCTTTCAAAGTACTTTATTATATGCGTATAACATACCCGAATTTATTTCTAAATTTCTGGAAAAGATTATAAAATCATTTTTCAACAGAATTTTTTCTAATATCTCAGCACCTTCATCGTGCCACTCAATCATCAATATTTTTATTTTAGATAATAAGTTATTTTCCGCTAAATCTTCTAAAATTTCATATTCTGCACCTTCGCAATCAATTTTAAATACAAAATTTTGGTTTTCGTTCGTCAATAACAAATTTGAAAAAACTTCTGATGTTTTTTTAATATCAACCTCTCTTTTTTCAATAGAATTAGAAATCTGATAACTTACACTTTTTTTTCCTCTAATACCTGTATTGCCTTTTATATTTTTGTCAAATAAAAAAGTTTCTTTTCGATTAGAACTACCTAAACCAAAATTATATAATTCAATTTTTGAAGATATACTTTTATTTAATTCAAAATTTATTTTTGCATTTTCAAATGTATCTTTGACAGGTTCGAATGCAATAATTTTTCTTACATTACTATTAGTTGAAAAAAACAATGAAGCCATTCCAATATTACAGCCTATATCAACCAAAATAGTTTTTTCATTAATTAGAAAATTATAATCATTTTCAACAAAAACTTCTGATACAATAAAAAATTCTTCTCTAGATTCTACATATAATTTTAAATTATTGAAACTGATAATTACACCTTCTTTATAATCCTCTATTGATTCAATACTTAAATATTTTTCTAATTTAATGATGTCTGAATACGATTCTAACACTAAATCTTTATTTATAATTACATTATATTTAGTTAAATAATCTCTTCTTTTTTGAAATAATGTATTTGTATTTTCAATTCTGAAACCGTATTTTTTTAAGATACTGTGTATTATTTTTTTCATTTTTTTTAAAATTTGATTTATGTCTTTGACATATCCTTTTTAATAATATTTTTTTTGAAAAAACTCAAAATGTTATTTATTAATGAATGAAGGTAGCGTTTGGCTACATAAAATTTTCTGCTTTTTGTTCTGATTAAATGAACAAATAAAAAAAAAGATTCTTTATATTCCTTTCTATTATTTAATTTAAATAAATAATCACATTGCTTTTCAAAAAGGCAACTGGATAAATACGGTTTGTATTTATTAAAATTAATATCATTACACATGTCTTCTAAAATCCCTAAATCGAGTAAATACGACCCAATTAGCCCTGAAGACACACCAATGTTTTTTCTGTAAACGGCTGTTACATCTGGAATGTAGTGTATCTTTCCTCCCTTTCTTATTGTCCATAGATAGGTAGACCAATCTCCATAAGGATATTTAATTACCCATAAAGGTAATGGCTCAATAGATTGAATATTTCTAAACAGAACGGTTACAGAAACAATAAAATTAAAATGGATTAGAGAATTAAAATCATTAAGTTTTAAACAGTTATCGTTATAAAAAAATTCACAATCGCCATTTGGATACTCCATTTTTACAGCTGTATGAACAATTGAATATTCAGGATTACTCTCTAAAAAATCTACTTGTTTCTGCAATTTATGTTCATCAATCCAATAATCATCTCCATCACAAATAGCAATGTAATTTCCATCGCATGCTTTGATGGTTCGTATATAATTCGCTATAAGTCCAATATTCTTGCCTTGACTGGGTAATAACTTTATTTTATCACCGTAATCAATGGCATATTTTTCACAAATAACTCTGGTAGCATCAGTGCTACAATCTTCACCTATTACTAATTGAAAAGAGAAATTTGTTTTTTGCATCAATATACTTTCAATAGTTTGTGCTATGAATTGTTCTTGATTGTAAGTAAGTATAAAAACACTAACAGTAATAGAAATCATTATTAAACATTAACTTAGTAATTTTACTTTCCCAAAAACAGAAAACCCAAAAAAGGTTTTACAAAAAATATCAATAGCAAACTTTTTACCTTTAATTTTTTCAGTTAGTCCTCGGTATTCTGAAACAGATTTACAGAAATGATAACGGTATTGCTTACTATATTTTTTCATCATATAATCTCTTGTATCCATCGCCATTTCTGCATTAAATGACCTAATCATAGAATTTTCAGCAACAAAATATTTAAAAGTAATTTTTTGCAGATGATAAAAATTAACATTTAGTGATCCAAAAGCCAACCATAGCTCCCAATCTTCAAGACCTTCATGAGGTAAATTCTCATCATAACCTCCTACTCTTTCCCATAAAGTTTTTTTATAAACTGCACAAGCATCAATATAATTATCTACCAACATTTTCTCAAAATTATATGCTTCTATTTTCCAAAGTCCTTTTTTCAAACCAAAAAATTCTGCATCACCATAAACCACTCCTATTTCTGGATTTTTATCAAAAACAGTAATTGCATCTTGGGTAAAATCATGCATTAATTGATTATCTGAATCTAATGGTAAAATATAAGTTCCTTTTGATTTGGATATCCCTAAATTTCTAGTTTTAGTTAAACCTTCATTTTGTTTAGCATAATATATAAATCGTTTGTCTTTTTGAACCCATCTTAATGCAATTTGTTCAGTAGTATCAGTAGAACCATCATTAACAATTATGGCTTCCCAATTTTGAAAATATTGATTAAAGACTGACTCTAAGGTTGTTTCTAAAGTTGATTCAGAATTATAACACGGAATTATTATACTTAATTTAACGCTCATACATAGTCTTATTATTTTAATTAAAAAAAGAGAACAAAATAAATTATTTAGTAGCAAATCCATATAATCCAGAATACATTTGTCCGTTTTTAAAAGGTAATGATTTATTGTCTTTCTTAATCAAAGAATTTATAAATGCTTTTAAAAATGGCTTCACAATATTTCTATACTTTTTAGAAAATCTAAATTCAATCCATAAGGTTAGTGATAAGGCAAAATGATAATGAAATCCACCTAAGGGTTTAATGATTGATGAAGCATATTCAGCTTGTTTAAAATGTTCCTCTAATGCAAAAGGAGTAAATCTATGATAATCATACGAAGCTTCATGTAGTGGCCAAATTCCCGGTACTGTATAAAAGAAAACCCCTCCAGGCTTTAAAATCCTTTTAATTTCTTTTAAAATACTGGCGGTATCAAAATAATGCTCTAAAAATTCAGTAGCCAAAACAAAATCAATGGATGAATCCTCCAATGGAATATCTACCCCGTTCCAATAAAAATCAGGCTTTACATCGTGATGATACTCACTAGGTTCTAAATCAATACCAATATAATCTTCAATTCTATCAGACATCAAATATTCTTTATAAGGCATAATCCCACATGCTAAATCAAGCACTTTCCCATTCAATTTTGGTTTCAACTCAGCAACGGCAGCTAATAATGACCTTCTTATAACATAAACAGAAACCGGCAAAATTTTAGGGTTCAAATCTATAAACCAATCTTTTATAATTTTTTCAATATCTTTTTTCATTAACCACTTTTTTCATCATTACTATCAAATTAAATTCTTTTACCTAATAAACATATCGAAATTTTTCCAAAATATTGACAAACATTTTTCGCAATCCCTATTCTATTTATTTTTGTTCAACCATATCAATCTCAAATTAACAGCAATTCGCAATTATTAGTTTTATCTATTTTCAATAATACATTTAAAATTTTCTTGGCTTAATAAATAAAAATTGAACTTGATACAAAAACCGTAGAACTAAATACCAAAAATCAATTAAGGTGTTTTTTACCAAATAAAAAAAACCAAACACCAAACCCTTGATGACGGTGACTAAATTTATGTCCTCATGCCAAAGCTGATAATTTCCTACCACATCATTTTTGAATCTAAAAAAAAGTTGTTTTCGACTTCTCTTCACATCATAACTGAATATGGAGGGTACAAAATCAATATCATATCCTGCTTTCAAAACTCTTGTAGTCCATTCTTTGTCTTCAAAAGTAGCCACTTCCTCTCTAAAAGCATACTTTTCCCATACTTTTTTATTAAAGGCGGAACCTGAAAAAATTAATCCTGATTTGTTAGGATCGATTGTTGCGGGTATTTTATTAATGAAATTTTTATAATCATTAGGACTATGAAGGCATCGCAAACCTGCTAAATTAGTATTACCATCAAACTTTTTTTGTATTAATTTAAAAAAATCATGGCTAACCGGATAGGAATGCGCACTAAAAATAACTACTATAGGCCCTTTGGCTTCTCTAGCGCATACATTGGCACTGCCACCAAAACTAAAATTTGTAATCGTTACAAATCGCCCTCCATATTTTTCGGTAACTTCCTTACTGTTATCAATTGATAGATTATCTATAACTAGTATCTCCTCAATGTCGTCACTATATCTTTCTGTCAAATTTTTTAACAAGAAAGAGAGTGCTTCGGATTCATTTTTATTTCTAATTACAACTGAAATCATTGAAATTAAATTTACTTATTTTGAAATTATCCTTTGTAAGAACCTAAAGGGTTTACAAATTATTTTAGCTATTTTATATTCAATTGAATTTTTAATTTTTACTTCACTCGAACGATGTGTTTTTAGCCAATAAAAAAGCACTGTCATACAGCTATCAAAATCGGCGATGTATAATTCTTTATGCTTTTTAAACAAATATTCCTTAACGGATTCAGCATGATTGTTGATGGTATCTACCAGCATCGATTGCTTGGATTTTCGATAATAAAATAAAAATTCTGTTACAATTTTATAATTCCACCCTCTTTTGGTAATGCTTAACCATAAATCCCAATCTTCAAACCCATTTTTCATGGTCTCATCATAGCCTTCCACTACCTCCCAGCACTTTTTTCTATATAAAGAGGTAGCTATTAATTGATTTACAAAAAGTAAATAATGATAAGTTGTCCCTTTTGGTTTCAACTCATAAGTTATAGTTTCTAAATTATTTTCAAAAAACTTACTATAACACGAAACAATTGCCAGCGAATTATCTAGCTGTAATTCAGGTACAAGTTTAGTCAAAAACTCATTATCAATACAATCATCAGCATCTAATGGTAAGATATACTCTCCAATACTATTAGCAATGCCAGCATTTCTAGCACTAGATAAGCCTCCGTTTTCTTTCTCAAGATATCTAAATCTTTTATCTTTTGACACCCATAAAGCTGCAATTTCTTTGGTATTATCTGGACTTCCATCATTAACAATAATACATTCCCAATTGACATAGGTTTGTTCCAAAACTGATTGAAGTGATTCGCTCAAGTACTGTGCATGATTATAACAGGGGACAATTATAGAGACAACTGGTTTTTTCATTCTTTCAATTAAAAAGTGATCATTAACTGCTTTATTAAGTCTTTAGTCATTGTAATAATCGCTTTACCAAACGCAACGGAAATAACAAAATTTCTCCAATTTCATAATTTAAAGAATTTTCTAAAGTATTATTTTTTCTTCTAAAATTGCAATTTATTCTAAGCAACTCCAAGGCATAAAACTCATAATGTTCTAAAAAAACAGGTTTGTGCTTTAAGAAAATATACTGTCGCAACTCAAAATCAAAATCTTTTAATGCCTTTGTATCTCTTGAAATTGGTTTCATTCTATAATTAAACAAGTCTTCTTGTATAATATGCATCTCCCATTTATTACGTAAAACAGCAATCCAAAACTCCCAATCTTCATAACCCTTGCACATTTTTTCATCATAACCAGAAACTTCTTGCCAGCAATTTTTACGAAACAAGGAACAGGCCATGCCATTATTTTTTACCAAGAAATTTTTAACGGTTCCTCCTAGAGGTTTGACACTTTCTTTTTGGGTGATATTTCCTTTAATCACTTTATAAAGGCAGCCTACAACACCTATACTTTCATTAGTATTCAACACTAGCACCGCTTTTTCTATAAAAGTAGGTTCGAAATAATCATCAGCATCTAATGTTAATATGTAATCCGTTGTTGCCCTATCAATCCCTACATTTCTAGCTTTGCATACACCTTGATTTTCTTGAAAAACGATTGAAATCATTTCGTGACTAATCGTTTTTAAAATCATTTTTGTTTCTAGATTAGAACCATCATCAATAATGATTATTTTTTCAGGCTTCAACGTTTGATTTAGAATGGAATTTACTGCTTCCACAATATATTTCCCATCATTATAACAGGGAATAATTACCGTAACATTACTTTTTATTTCCATTCGATTTAAAACCTATTTAACAACCCTAATTTAATTAATACTTTTATTTTGTTGGAATTTCTTAAATCTTTAATTATTTTTTCTTTTTTGAGATTTTCTACAAAAAACTCTTTCAAGTAAGGAAAATCAGTATTCAACACGGCATGCCTTTCATTAATCATTAATAAATGATTAGATTGAATGGAACTAATTCCGTCTAAATAATAAATAGATAAAAGTCGACCAATATTTTTATAAGAGGCGTTATAAAAAACAATAGCCTGAAGTACGAATTTCCAATCAGCAACTATTTTCAACTTCTCGTCGTAAAAGCCTATTACATAAAATATTTTTTTTCTGATTAAAATTGACTGATGTGGAAATGTATCCAGATATAAATAAGGCAAAATTGATGAAGACCGGCTACTTTTTATAAATTCAGTTCCGGTGCCGCGCATCAAAATATCAAAACAAATTAAATCTTCAGTGTGGAATTCAGCTTCATTTTCTTCTAAAACTGTATTAGAGAATAATAAATCCCCTGAATTTAAAAACAACAAATATTCTCCAGTAGCTTTTAAAATGCCTTTGTTCATGGCATTATAAATCCCCGAATCCGGTTCACTTACCCAATAATCTATTTTATCGTTTTGGTTTTCGATATAAGCGGCACTGCCATCTGTGGAACCTCCATCGATAATGATATACTCGAACTCCTGCCAACTTTGATTAACAACACTCTCAACGGTTCTCTTCAATCCCTCGAGATTATTGTAATTAATGGTTATTATGGTAAGTTTCATGATTTTCATCTATTATAATCCTAATTCTTATAACAAGCCTTCTCATAAACAATTAAACATTCTTTAGCAGCCTTTCCCCAACAAAATTTTTTAACTTGTTCTAATCCTTTTACTAAATAATCATTGCGCAAGGATTCGTCCTTAACTACCATCTCAATTTTATCTTTCAAATCTTTGGAATTATTCAACTCATAGTAAACACCAGCATCTCCAGCTACTTCAGGAAATGAACTATGATTTGCCAATACAACTGGACAACCACAAGTCATTGATTCCAAAACAGGAATTCCGAATCCTTCATATAAAGATGGAAATACGAAACATTTAGCATTTTTATAATAAATCGACAATTCATCTTCTTCAAAATTCTTTTGTATTATTTGATTTTCCAGTCCAAATTTACAAACAAGTTGGTTCTCTTTAGTATTAAACTCACCTCCCCCAGCACAAATTAAATATAAATTAGAATTATGTATTAAAAGGTCAGCAATTGAATTTACTAAAAAAATAAAGTTTTTATAATTTTCTCTTTTTCCAACAAATAATATATAATTTAATGGTAATGAATCAATTATTTTATTACTAAATTTAATAGAGCAACCATGATAAACAACATCAATTTTAGAGCTATCAATATGTGGATATATTTTTATAATGTCGTTTTTGGTATTATTTGAAACAGCAATTATTCTTGTAGCTTTTTCCATCAAATACTTTTTATTCATAACGACGTTCAACCTATCGTTAATAAAATATTCAGGAAACAACTCATGAATCATATCATAGATAGTTAACACAAATGGCTTTGAATCAATATACTCTAAAAAATATGGATTATAATAAGTTGGAATAAATAAATCGTATTCTTTTTTACAAATTAAATTCTTTAAATAAATCTCATTTCTAACAATTGTATTTTCTTTATGACGAATTCTTAATTTTGACAATGTCCTAATATAGAAAGAATATGTTTTTTGTTTAAAAGTGACTAAAATACTTTGCTTGTAATAAATATTAGTTGTACTATAAAGTGGAACTATTAATTTAAAATTATTTTTCTTTGAAAGAATTGAAAACAATTCTGTGTAGTATCTTGATATTCCACCATATTTTTGCAAGAAAAATATTTGAGGGTCTAATAATATCTTCATTTATATAAGTTTGATATTTTTTTATTTACAAATTCTATTTCATTGTCAGAAAAAGCTAAAATATCCATATAATAAATTGTTGAATGTAAATTATAAACTTGGGATCTTTTTATATAATCATTAAGTTCAAAGATTTCGCCTATAGATTTTGTAATCTTAATAGGCGTGCCAAAATTATCAATTAAACAAAAATTATCATATCCAACCATGTTTAATTCTTCTAAAGCTGATTTATAATTTTGAGTTATTTCGTTTCTATTTCGATCATTAAAACCTTGATTGTTAAGATACGTTTGCATTTCAAAAAAAACAAATCGCGGAATTATCATATTTTTTTTAGCATAATCCGTGAAGGAATTGATAATATCCCAATCATAACCATCAGTATCAATTTTTAAAATATCAAATTTATTTCTTTTAGTAATAGGAATGAAATTCATTAATTCAGAGAATGAAATTGTATTCATCTCGCCCGATAAATTAGAGTCAACTGCAATAGAACCAGTAGACAAAGTATCGCTCTTTTCTAAACTATATTTACCACTTTTTGTAGAAAGAAATTTATTAACACCTAAGAACCTATCCGTCAATCTATTACAGAATACATTTTTTATACATTTTTCATAGAAGTCTTCGTCAGCTTCCACGCCAACAATGAATGATTTAAAATTTTTTGAAAAAATAGCTATTGCTGTATCTCCAATATTAGCTCCTACATCAATTATAAGTCCTTCAAAATCTGAACATAAAATTGGTAAAAATCGATCGTAAAGCGGAAACGAATTTTGATACTCATCAAGAACATGATTTTCATCTAGCATGATTTTATAATTCTCAAAAAAATATTCTCGATCTACAATCTTATTCAAGATTATATCTTTTGACTTCTTAAAAGAAAATATTTTTTTAATTATTTTCATAAAACTTAATTTATTATTTCCCAATCACAATTAACAGATACACAACCATAATCAGTTCCTGAATATTTATGCAAATCAGACCCGGTTTCAATAATTTCAAATGACAAACAATCATTTAGACAATCGATTAGAGCTATATTTGGAATATGAAGAGCAAAAGTTATTTTAAAAACATTTGGAAGCAAAACCTTTATAGGCAACTTAATATTAAAATTGTACTCACCCTCCTTTTCAATAATTTTTTTGATTTGAATTTCTGAAATAAAAATAACCTTTTCATCTTTATCAATCAGCTTAAATCCTAAATATGAATTCAAGTATTTATCTTCAATTTTCACTGTCCCTTTAATTTCAATGGGGTCATCATATCCAAACTCAGTTCTAATGTTGTTATTATCATCCATAAGAGCTAGACTAACAATCCCCGATTCTTCAACAGCTTCATTAATATAACTCCCTTTATAACCATCATATTGATTGGATTGCAAATAATAATCAATTCCATCATTGCTTTTTCCTTCAAAAACGATCATTCCGTTTTCCATCATTATCGTTTTGGTGCACAACTGCTTAATAGCCGCCATATTATGACTCACAAATAAGACAGTCCTACCACCCGTTCTCGAAATATCCTGCATTTTCCCAATCGCTTTCTTCTGGAACTCGGCATCGCCCACCGCCAAAACCTCATCTATTATCAAAATATCGGGTTCGAGAAATGCGGCTACGGCAAAAGCCAACCGCACATACATCCCACTGCTGTAACGCTTTACTGGGGTATCAATGTAACGTTCACAACCGGAGAAATCAATAATTTCGTCAATCTTCGAGGCTATTTCTTTCTTGGTCATGCCTAAAATAGCGCCATTTAGAAATATGTTTTCACGACCAGTCATTTCTCCATTAAAACCCGTACCCACTTCCAGTAAAGAAGCCACACGTCCCCCAAACTTAATACTTCCTGTGGTAGGTGCAGTAACACGGGATAATATCTTTAACAACGTGGACTTTCCCGCTCCATTTTTACCAATAATGCCTAAAATTTCACCCCGTTCCACTTCAAAATTAATATCTTGCAAAGCCCAAACATAATCGCTGGTGCCTTTTGTACTGCGGTCATTGGTATCGCCAATTTTTAAATAAGGATTTTCCTTGCCCCGCACCTGATGCCACCAACGGTTCAGGTCATGACTTAGCGTACCAGTGCCTACCTGCCCCAAGCGGTATTGCTTGGATATGTTTTCGGCTTTTAATATAATGTCTTTCATCTGAGTGAGAAGTGACTGGTGAGAAGTGAGTGATGAGTTTAAACTACCATTCACTTCTAACTATTCACCATATTTATTTTTTATATAATTCTTAAATCCAATCAAAAGCTTTTTAACTTCAGTAAGTTGCTGTTCAAAAGCATCCTCTTTTATAACAAATTCTAATCGTATCGCAATTAAATATTGAGTTTCCAACTCTGAGAGTGACCCTATGGAAATATACAGAAACTGTACTAATTCTTTATCTCCTTTCCGTGCAGCTCCTTCGGCAATGTTTGATGGAATAGAAATAGCTGCTCTTCTCATTTGACTCGTTAAACCATACTTCTCGGTATCTGGAAACGACTGTGTAATCTGATAGACTTTAACTACCAAATCCATACCCTTCTTCCAAACATCCAAATCTTTATGATCCATACCTCAACTTTTTACTATTTACCGTTCCCTTTTCACCACTCAATTCTCACTTCTCACCACTCACTTTTCACCATTCACTACTATACTACTCCCAGAATAACAGGAAGGTTCGTAAATCCATCGCCACTATTCCTTCATAGGTGTTCCCATGAAAAGAATCCAAAGTAATTACTGTTTTGGGATAGTTGTCATTTATTTTTTTCAAATTCCCAAACTCTCTTACTATGGTTTGAGGCTCATTCAAAGATAACGCTACTTGTAGATACTGTTTCTCGCCTGATTTTTCTGCTATAAAATCAATTTCGGCTTCGCCTAAAATACCTACCTGTACGGCATAGCCTTTATACAATAAGTGATTGTACACTACATTTTCCAGTATCTTACCCCTATCTTCTAACCGATAACCCCAAATACCGTTGCGAATACCTAGATTTTCAAAGTAATATTTTTCACCTATTTCAAAAATGCGTTTACCTACCAAATCATAACGTGTTACTTTATGTACTAAAAAAGCATTCACCAAATGATGGATGTAGACTTGAACTTGATTCGGCGCTATGTTTACACGCTGGGATTTCAGAAAATCACTTATTTTTTTAGCAGAAAACAAACTTCCCGTATGCCCCGCCAAAAACAACACTAATTGTTCTAAAAAAGGTATATTACGAATGGAATACCGATTGATTATATCCCGATATACAATGGTATTATAGATGTTTTTTAAATATTCAAACACGATGGCATCTTCCAGTGGTAGATGTTTTAAATAGGGAAGCCCACCAAACTTGAGGTATTTATCTAACGTATTTGCACTATCGGAAAGCTTGTGAAAATCTAAAAACTCGGTATAAGAAAGACTATACACCGCTATTTCAATATACCGACCACTCAAATGACCTGCAATATCCCCTGATAAGAGGTTGGCATTACTACCCGTACAATACACATCTAAATCTTCATACAATACTAACGACCGTAGGGCGGCTTCAAAATTAAGAATATCCTGAATTTCATCAATAAAAACATGGGTTTTGGAAGTGGTTGACTTATTTGCCAAAACATAGGCATGCAACTCTTCCGCAGTTTGTATAAATGAAAAGGCTAAATCTTCTTTATTGATGTATAAAATAGCATTATCAGGATTTTCTTCTTGTAAAAAAGCGATCAATTGAAAAAGCAAATAACTTTTACCTACTCTTCGTTGCCCTGTAAATACCTTTAGAATATTTTCCCCTATAAAAGGACGCACTCTATCCAAGTAATGGGTTCGATTATTTATATTTTTAGGTAACTTAATTGTCATTTTTATTATAGATACGTTTATAACTTTTATCAAATATATAATTTTCTATAGACACACCTATAACTTTTTATATTTTTTAGCAAAAAAGAAGCTGAATTAGCACCATTTAAAAGCTGAACACTGTACACTATACAGTATCTATAAAACTCTTCTCCGTCTTATTAAATATCAATACCCCTACAAAAAACACCACTACAGTTACCACAAACGTGTAACCCAGTCCCCAAATGGAAATTTGTCCTACATTCAGCAACATATAACGTGTCGTTTCTATAACATATGCCAATGGATTATATTGCACTAACCAACCGTAAGTAGGCAATTTTTCTTTAATCAAAACCATTGGATACATCACAGCTGACAAATACATCAGCAATTGTACACCAAAACCAATCAAATTACTAAAATCCCGGTATTTGGTTACCAAGGAAGAGATAAACATCCCCAATCCCAATCCTAAAATACCCATCAGTACAATTAAAACAGGAAAGAATACCACGGAACCATTCAGTCCAACAGTAGCGCCTTTTAGATAATAAAAAACATAAAACACTATAAATATCAGAAATTGAATTCCAAATTTAATCAAATTAGAAATCACGATGGAGATAGGCACAATCAGTCTGGGAAAATAGACTTTACCAAAAATTCCTGCATTGGCACCAAAGGTATTTGAGGTTCCCGTAAGACACGCCGTAAAGTAATTCCACACCGTAATCCCAGCTAAATTAAACAAAAACGGAGGTACTGTCCCCGTATCAATCCCCGCTACATTATTAAAAATAATGGTAAAAGTTACGGAAGTAAACAAAGGCTGTATCAGATACCATAGTGGTCCTAAAACAGTTTGTTTATAAACCGTCACTACATCTCTTTTTACAAAAAGCAGCAGCAAATCACGGTATTGCCAAACTTCCTTAAGGTTCAGTGAAAAGAATTTATTTTTAGGTGTTATTTCAAACAGCCACGTGGTATTGGTATGTTCGGGTTGGTTCATGGGTTTATGCTAAAATCCTAACATTAATTTTGTCTTCTCAAGCTTCTCTAATTTAGAGCGTGTCATCTCGAGCGTGTCATCTCAAGCATGTCATCTCGAGCGTGTCATCTCGAGCGCAGTCGAGAGACGAGAGACGAGAGCCAAGATTCTTTTCCTTATATTAACTAAACAGTATCATTTCGAAGCAAATATAAATAATTTGCACTTGGTATTTCCTTAAAATGGCATCGTATCGTATTTATTTTCTACTAATATCTGCTGCTTAATCAATGTGTAGAATCAGAAATAATACAAAAAATGAAACTTCTGGACACGCTTCGCGGCTCTAACTAACAGTATGGAGACAAAGCCCATTTGATAATAAGAGTTGTTATTCAGCGAATATACTATTCCTTTATAAATAACAGCAATAATTAACAATCTATCGACAACTTTGAAACACAAGAAGCTCCTCTCATGGTTTTTTTGTCGTAATCCATCAATAGCCTGCAATCCCCGTCAGTTCGAGTGGTTTTTAAAGCTAAGATAATGTTCTTAAATAAACGACACAAATAGCTTTAAAAATTGTATCGAGAACCGTTGTAAAAACAAAACCTCCTTGAGATAACTATCACGTCAGTTCGAGTGATTTTATAAATTAGCGATAGCGTTTTTATAAGTATCACGTCAGTTCGAGTGATTTTATAAAGTAGCGATAGCGTTTTTATAAAATTGTATCGAGAACCATTTTGCTCACAATACTTCTCGATACATTTTGACTTAACAAATTACTACTTTAAAACGCTTCCATTCAAGTCAAAACACTCGAAGAGACGCTAAGAAGAAACATCAACTATATTTTCACAAAATCGTATCAAGAACCGTTTTTAAAACAAAAACACTAAAAGTGACGATAACGCCAAACATCAATAGCCTGCCCCGAGCTTTTATCAAATAGCCAGTTCGAATATTTTTATAAATCAGCGATAGTATTTTATAATTCCAACACTTCACGAGTATCGTCCTCACATTCGTCAGTTCGAGTGGTTTTTAAAGCTAAGATAATGTTCTTAAATAAACGACACAAATAGCTTTAAAAATTCTATCGAGAACCGTTGTAAAAACAAAACCTCCTTGAGATAACTATCACGTCAGTTCGAGTGATTTTATAAATTAGCGATAGCGTTTTTATAAAATTGTATCGAGAACCATTTTACTCACAATACTTCTCGATACATTTTGACTTAACAAATTACTACTTTAAAACGCTTCCATTCAAGTCAAAACACTCGAAGAGACGGTACCGAGATACACAATATGCATTAATTCGAGTAGTTTTATAAAAGGAAAGCCCTAAATTTTCGGCTCCCTTTAGGGTCGAGGCAAAACGAAAATCAAAACACAAGCCCTAAATTTTCGGCTCCCTTTAGGGTCTGGGTAAAACGAAAATTAAAACACAATTACCTTCTCAAAAACACCTATTCAATTCCCGAATTGAACACTACACTTTTAGCAAATAAAAATTACATTATATAGTTTTGTCTGTCTTTCCAAGCATTCGTCTTGATATTCCGCATTCAACTCCTCACTATATAACCTAATGGAAAATCAAAAAACACCACAGCGCATAAAGGCGATTTACCAAATGCTTTTTGAAATGGCGACCGGTAATCTCTCGTTTAGAATTTTCAAAACGAATCAAAACGACGAAGTCGATAAACTGTCTGAAATGCTCAATAAGCTTGCTGGAGAAATGCATGATATAATACTAAGATCAGGTTATGTTACCCCACATTACAATTATCAAAACTTGATACAAACAACATTTATCTTAGACAATAAATGTATAATCAGCGGTTTTAACGCGCATGTTCCAGAGACACTTTATTATAAATCCGAAGAATTATTTAAGGTAGACTTTGGCAAATTTATTGCGCCACAGTCCTTCAGTATTTGGAATCAAAAAAAGATGGAAGCTTCACTTGATGATAATTACCATAGCACCGTTCAGCTAATTTTTATCACGGGTAATAATAAATTACTGCCTACTTTTTGCACCATTTCACGGCTGCGCTATAGTGACAAAATAATAGTAAACTCAATTACTACCATCTTGCAAGAATTGCTGTCAGACGCAACGCATTTAATAAAAATAGCACCAGAAAAGTACTCCGAAGCCGTCATGATGCAAAATCTTTATGATTACATTTTAAATCACTTGGAAGAACCACTCCCAACCCTTAAAGAATTAGCTGTGCTATTTGACACGAATGAATACAAATTGAAAAGTGGATTCCGAGAATTTTTCAAAACCAGTATTTATAATTTTTATCATGAAGAAAGATTAAAAAGAGCACATTTGATGATCCGTCAAACAAAGATTCCTCTCAAGGAAATTGCGATAATAAATGGTTTTAATACCTACCTCAACTTTTATAAAGCTTTCAAAAAAAGATTTAAATATACACCAAGTGAAGTAGATCGCGGTCCGGATGAAGCTGTTTAATTTTTAAACAGCTTCACATCTGTTTTGGATAACGAAAGTTCTGATTTGCATAACAATACAAATTTAAATAAGAGAATTTTACAAGACCAAATAAAAGAAAACTGATATGAAATACGTTGAGAACATAAAAAATGGCATTGTAATTTTTGTAAGCTATAGCTACGCATTCCTTTTTACCTATGCTGCAATTAGTAAAATTCTGGATTACCATGATTTTAGTATTAAACTTGGTCAATCTCCATTACTGAGCGCATTTGCAGGTTATGTTGCTATTGGTGTGCCCGTTTTAGAGCTGATAATAGTTCTAATGTTAATTTTTACACGATGGAGGATTACTGGGTTATTTGCTTCTTTCTGTCTAATGATTGCCTTTACAGCTTATATTTTCATCATCTTAAATTTTAGTTCGAATATCCCGTGTTCCTGTGGTGGAATTTTACAGGATCTTGGTTGGAATGAGCACCTCATATTCAATATAGTATTTATTTTATTAGCTCTTTTAGGGCTTATACTCACCTATCCGGACCAAAGATATTGGCTTACAAAAATGAAAATCCTACAATTTTCAATAACAGTAACTGTTGTGGCTGTTTTAAGTATAACCTCAGTAGTAGTGCTATTTTTAATTTCTGAAGATATTATCCACAAACGAAATAATTTTATTCGCCGCTTTCCGTCCCACGCTGAGCCTGCATATAACAAATATGATCTCGAAATAAATTCGTATTATTTTGCAGGTTTTGATAAGGACACAATCTACTTGGGGAATTATAGTACACCGCTGTATATTACAAAAATTGATACCGCATTAAAATCTAAAAATCGCATAAAAGTGCAGCTTGATCAACCCAAACTTCCTTTTAGGGATATAAAGTTAAAGATAGTTTCTCCATACTTTTTCGTGACAGATGGAACAGTCCGTTCAATATTTAAAGGAAAAATGAAGGACTGGAAAGCGACAAGCCAATCAGGAAAAATACCCTATTTTACAGTAGCCGAGCCAATGGATTCTATAACTGTAGCATTAAGACTTACTAGTTATATTAAAAAGAACAACAGGTTGGTGACGTACGGCTTGAATGAAAAAAGAATAATTGCGGAAAATACAAACGTATTGAAAAAACAAGTGGATGGTATTTTTGATACTGACGGTATGCTGTATTACAACAACCAATTTGGCAAATTAAACTATATCTTTTATTATAGAAATCAGTACTTATCCATCAGTCCGACAATGAAATTGACTGCCCAGGGAAAAACTATTGACACAGTACAGGTCGCACAAATTCAGGTTTCTCAAATGGCAAACGGTGAAAGGCAAATGTCAAAACCACCTTTGATTATCAATAAAACGGCAGCGGTATATAGTAATTTACTATTCATCAAATCTCAGCGTATTGGCAGATATGAGGACAACAGGATTTTAAAAGAAGCATCGATTGTAGATGTTTACAACCTTGCAAATGGAAGCTACGTTGGTAGTATATATATTTATAATATCGACAACCAGGAAATGACAAGCTTTCGGGTAAAAGGCAATAAATTATATGCGCTTTCCGGAAAGTACCTTTCTGTAAATAGAATTAGCAAAAAGATAACTGATACTTATGATGTACCGAATAAAAAATCAAAATAAACATAACTAAAAATATACCCGGCCGGTATCAGGGAAAAGGCTGAAAACCTGTAAACAGAGTAAGCCATAACCACAAATTTTTATATCATGAAAAAATTAATTGTACCAATGCTGGTAATTGTTGCGGCAGCAACCAGTGCATTCAATACGGATGCATCAGCAAAAAGAAGTTCAGCTCTCGTACCGGGATTTATTCCTCACAATGCACAGGGTACGGACTGCGAACAAAAAAATAATTGCAGTGACGTAAATAACGGTATTGTTTGTCGAGTGGGGCAAGTAAGTACCGGAGCGCAATTAAAGATTATGGACGATAATGGCGAGTGTGTACTTACCGGTTACAAACCATAAGTAGTTAAAAAAACAATGCAGTCCCTTCGGACTGCATTGTTACTATTCCCATATCGGAGCCTTCATACCCTTAAGGTAATAATCGAACCATTGCTCAATTTTTGTTGTTAGGTCTATTGCATTTTCTTTCTTTTCCATCCCATGTCCCTCATTAGGGTAAGCAAGCATGATATGAGTTTTACCCAATCGTCGCAACGCCATATAAAATTCAAAGCTTTGCCTCGGTTCTACCTGCGGATCTTTCAATCCTGTCCAGGATAACAGCGGAGTGTTAACATTCGCAGCATATATCACTGGCGAATTTTTCAGATAATATTCCATATTCTCGTACGGAGACACCTTCATCCTAGCCTGTCCATATTCCATCTTGAAAAAGTTGGGAATCTTCAAAATTTGGGAAACGGATAAATAAGAGCTTAAATAATTCGTGGTAGCGGATCCTGCTACTGCACAGGCAAACAAATTGCTTTGGGTGATAATGAAATCTGTTTCAGAGCCTCCAAAAGAGTGTCCAATTAAACCGATTTTTGCATCGTCAATTAGAGATAAATTTTTTACCTCTTTTACTGCGGCTTCTACACAATCTAATGCTGAAAATCCAACATTGCCAACTTCATAGGTAATATCCGGAAGCAAAACGAAATAACCTTTAGCAGTCAGATTGCTGATGTTGAAACCATCTTCGTTAATCATTGTAGGATTAACATAGGAATGCCGCTGGTAAGATTGCTTTTCATAAAGGTGTACAATCATTGGATAGCGCTTATTTTTATCGTAACCTGATGGATAAAACAAAAGTCCTTGTAGTGATTCACCCTTTAAATTTTTATAAGTTATCATCTGTAATTTTGTCCAATTAAATTTTTCATGATGCATATTGCTCTCAACTACAGCGGTAAATTTACCGCCAACTTTCCCAACCATGATTCGTCGGGGCTGGTCTACATCTTCTTCCACCCATGCATAATCGCCTCTTTCAGATTTCATTATTCCGGTCACACTTTTATTAACATAGCATATTTTTGTCATTCCCTTTCCTGGCTTCAATAAGTAAAACCCATCAAAGGAATAATCAACAGCTCTCGCACTCAATAGTAGGGAGTTATCAAGGTCAAATTCTCCATTAGTAAATATCTTGTCGGCTATAGTTGGTGTTTGCGCTTTGCTTTGTGCTACAATCCTAAAAACGATGCCCTGCTCACGACCCTGTGTTAAACGTACGGGATTGGATCCGTCTGATTGAACTTTCCATATATCGAATTGATCATACAACAAACATTCGCCTTCGGCAGTCCATCCGGGATTACCGTAGCCATTCTCCTCTTTCTCAGTAAGACTTTGAACGCTTAAGGTATAAGGTAAATTACTGCTGATTAATGTATGAGTTCCCTGTGCAACATCATAAACATACCACTGCCCTTCCTTAAAATAACTGACGTATTTTCCATTCCGCGAAACGAGAAGATTGAACTCGCCACCAACATGCCTGCGAAGCATTAAAGTACTTTGCCCAGTGGTAAGATTTTTAATATACACATCCTTGTCAGGTACCGACTTGCTCTGTGGTTCATAGTCTTTTGGATTAAATGTCAAAGCAAAGCTTTCGTCCCCAGCAGATGCGCCATAAGGCTGTATTGAATCCGTAAACTGCAAGAAACGACCAGTATCGGGTTCCCACATGACCTACTTCGGGTTCTTAGAATACCCCTCTGTAACAATATGACTGGGATAAATATTTTTGTCCGCTGCATTCCATATCTGTACGTCATTTTCTTTACGCACAATGTCAAGTTCCTTGCGTTGCTTTATTTTAAAGAAAACACGCTTGTTGTTCTTCGATATTGTTAATTTCCTTGACGGTATTAAATTCATGGTTTTGGGGAATTCAATAGCATTGGTACAAAAAGTTAGGAGTTTTTTTTCTCCTAAATTGTAATAAAAAAGATTTGATTCCTTTTCATTGTAATTCATAAAAACAATTGCTTTGCTGTCTTCTGACCAGCTAGGATTTAGGAAAGGTCCTCTTTTTTCACTTTCCGCTATGATTTTTTGCTTTTTAATATCTTCCATACTTACTAGCAGTACTTGACAGGAATTTTCTCTTTTCACCGCCACTACAATAAATTTAGTATCAGGGCTAAGTGAAAAAGATGAAGCATCTGTATCAGTGCGCAGCAAAGCACCATCTAAAGTATAAACGGATAACAAATCCCCAATTTCACCGTATTCCGTTGCAACGATAAAAGCCTTAGAAACCATAAAGGCTTTAACGTTTCTCAATTTCCTTTCAACTCCATTCTTCAGTGAAACAATATGAACGATGCTATCAGGGGTTTGGCAAACAAAATGATTTGCTATAAAAGCCCCGTCTTTTCCCTTTGCAAAACTATAAAGTTTGGCAGACTTTCGGTGTTTAACAAATAACGAATCAGTGGCATCATAATAGTTACGGTAGCTAATCCAATTTCCATCATCAGAAATCGCTTCGGCATCCATATAATGCCACAGAGGATAATCTTCTCTTGTTACAGCTTTCTTTTGTAACCCCTGCCCCATTAAGGTGCTGGAAAGTAATGCAAAAAAAAGGAACAAAAAACACGAAGGACAACCTCTATCTAAAAAGGTACGTCCAATACTATAAAATGAAGCCTTCATCAATAACCAGAATTTTGAGGCCCAAGGTTTGGGTTCAGGTTCAACTCAGTCTGTGGTAATGGTAATAAGTTATCTGTGTTGTTCCAATCCCCTTTAACATCCGATAGTGTCTGATCTAATGCATCAAAACGTCTCAAGTCAAAGAAGCGGTGGCCAAACTCACTAAACAATTCCACTTGTCGCTCATGCAGTATGGCATCCAGTATTTCATTTTGGGTAACAGCGGTCGTATTTCCAAGACCAGCAGTATTCCTGATTACATTAAGGTCATCTTTAGCATTGGTAAGTTCACCTTGTCTTGCTCGGGCTTCCGCACGAATAAGATACATTTCCGCAAGACGCAACACTATTGAAAATTCAAGTTGGGGAGTATTACTGCCTGTTTTCTTGTACTTATAAGCATGATACCATTTGTTACTGCCTTTACTTATTGATCGAATCCATTTAGCCTTGCGTTGATCACCTGCCTCAAATGTATTCACCAGGGAGTTAGTCAATGCCACGGAATTTGGCGGACCCGCATTAAATATAAAAGTGGTTCCTTCATCGGTATTTCTTGTTGGTGTTCTTGGGGCATATTGCCAGATGGTTGCTGTACTTCCTTTTAAAAATACAGTATTGAGTTCAGTGACCCATATATAGGTATCAGTCTTATTTAGTACTGTAGAAGCACTGTTGGCTGCCTCAGGCCACATTCCGGCATACAGATATACTCTTGCCAATAAGGCTTGCGCTGCATACGAATTCGGTCGAACTCGTGTCGGGTTTGTATATTCTTTTGGTAGCAATATAATAGCAGATTCTAAATCTTCAATAATCTTTGCATATACTTCTGCTGCAGGCAAACGTTTAATTGTACTGTTATACGTATAATCTGTTCCGATAACGTACGGCACATTACCCCAAAGCTGTAAAACATAAAAATGAACAAATGCTCTGGCAAATTTTGCCTCTCCTGTCAATTGATCCTTATCAGCCTGCAAGAGTGTTGTCGATCCTGCTACACCCTCAATTACAGCATTGGCGGCATAGATCTGGCTATAGCTGTTATTCCACCAGGTGGCTAAAGTGGGATGTGTCGGAATGAGCGTATTAGTGAAGAAATTAGCCGAACTCTGAGCACTGTTTCCATACCACGTCAGTTCATCGGCATACAATCCCATTTCTTTCTGCATTCCAGTAGTTTTTCCGGTTAGCATTCCATTGTTGCGCATTTGCGCAAAAACATTTGCCATCGCACTATATGCGGTGTTCTTTTCCTCAAAAACAGCAGCGGTGTTTAGTTGTGATACTGGCGTATCGATCGCTGTAAAGTCATCGCAACTGGTAAACCAGAATATAATAAATAAAAGGGTTACGCCGGAAAGAATTCTGTAAATCCTTGCAGTTTCGGTACTATGCCGTGTAAAAAAGGTATTGATATTCATATCTCTTTCTTTAAAGATTAAAAGTTAAATTGTAATCCCGCAGTGATAATGCGCAATGGTGGTAAAAATCCATAACCGGCAAATTCAGGATCAGCCCCTTTATAGCCAGTAATAGTGAACACGTTTTGCGCTTCAACAGTTGCTTTGCAGTTAACTTTTTTAAGCCACCTCTCAGGAAATTCATAACTGATGGAAACATTCTTTAGTTTTATAAACGAGGCATCTGTAATCCCTGCGTCACTTGCTGCATATTGGTAAAGGGCATTTTCAGCTGTGCCGTTTGCGCCCGAAGTATATATTTGTGAAGAGGCTATATCACCCGGAGCTTGCCAACGGTTAAATATAGCGACGCTTTGGTTGCTCATCGTACCGGCAACTCCCAGCGTTCGTGGTACATTATAATTCTGTTGCTTTACAAAATTGAAGAGGAAATCAAATTGCCATCTTTGAAACCGCAACATATTTTGAATTCCTCCAAAATAAGCCGGATTTAAGTCTTTCACGGTCTGCTTGTCTGCGGGCTCTGTCAATATACCGTCTCCATTTACATCCTCAAAAGTGTAAATACCCGTTGCAGGATCAATGCCGGTATAATGATAAACTTTTACAATATTCAATGGCTGTCCAATCACATACAAATTACTGTAGGTAGAACTTTCAAGGTTAGGGAACGAACGCAGCTTATTTTTTGAAGCCGAAAAATTGATTGTGGTACTCCAGTTAAAATCAGTCATTTTCACATTTACAGTATGCAAGGTTAGTTCTACCCCGCGATTCTCAACTGAAGCATTAAGATTCGACTGTATTTCAGTAAAACCCGCAGTTCCCGGCAACGGTATTCCAACCAATTGGTCAGATGACCTGTTGCGGTACCATGCCGCTGTCAGAAAGATTCGCTCTTTCAAAAATCCGGTCTCTAATGCTACTTCAAGTTTTTTGTTAGTTTCCCACCCAAAACTGGCATTATACAAACGCGATGGTTGCAGACCGATTACTCCGTCATAATTGGCATTTGATGCTGTGTAGGTATTCAGGAATTGGTAATTACCAATCTGGTCATTTCCTGTTGTCCCATAACTGGCACGAAGCTTTCCAAAACTCAGCACATTATTGTCCTGTAATAATTTCTCGCGGGAGAAAAGCCATGCTGCGCCCACGGCTCCGAACCATGCAAAACGGTTACCGGAACCAAAACGGCTTGAACCGTCTCGCCTTCCGGTTAGGTTAATTATATAGCGTTCTTTTAGGTTAAAATTAGCACGGCCAAAAAACGATTGATACTTGTACACTGATTCATCAAAACCTAATATCGAAGTATTGGTGGCCGCAGCAGGATTATAAATCATGCTGTTACTGGAAAAACCACTGCTTTGAACCGAAAGAGATCTATTATTTTGACGTTGGAAAGCGCTTCCTAGCAGCAACTCTGTTTTCACAGCCCTCAATGTAGGTTTCCAGTTCAGTTGTGGTTCGATAATCCACGAGTTCCTGTTGGTATCGGTGTAAAAAATACGGGAAGTTTCACTGCCAATCCCTAAGGATGGGTTATACATCGTCGAGGGATAAGTACTATTCTCGTGATGGTTTAGGTTAGTATACCCAAAACTGCTTTTTATTTCAATGTTGTCAAATAAATTATAAGAGAGTGTTGTATTGGCAACAAGGTCATGGGTATTAGATTTCGACAACCCTTTTAAGTAGCGCAGCGGATTTTCAAAAGTGTTGTTTTCCCAATTAAGATTACCTTCTGCATCATAAAGCGCTGGAGCATTTGGGGCAAGTCGCCAAGCCTCCGTGGTAAGATCGGTCGAGGGTTGGTTGTTATCTTGTATGCCGTAGCCCCCGGTAAAACTCATTTTAAACCGTTGGTCAGTCGATGCGTGATTAATGCTTGTCCTCACATTAACCCGGTTGTAACCAAAATCACCAGGTAGCACGGTTGTTTCCTTACCATAAGTTACGGATACCATAAATTGGGTTTGCTCAGAACCTCCGGAAATAGAGCCGTTGATGTTGGTAATTTTTGAAGTGCCTCCCATTAATTCTTTCTGCCAGTTGGTAGATCGGCTTTGATCCCAAGTTCCATTAATGTCATAGGCGCTTTCCGGATATGTCGTTATGCCGTCGTTCGCAAATGCTTCGGCTCGCATAGCAAGGTATTGTTCCGTGTTCATCATTTTCATAAAATGTGGAACGCTTCCGGCTCCTTGTGCTACCGATGCGCTAAAACGGGTCTTGCCTTTCTTTCCTTTTTTGGTTGTGATCAATACCACTCCGTTCGCCCCACGCAATCCATAAATGGCCGTTGCATCCGCATCTTTAAGAACTTCCAGGCTTTCAATATCGGTTGGATTAATGTTGTTTAGCGGATCAGTATTCATCGACATGACCGACATCGACATTCCGTTCCCGATTTCCTCACTTGAATACGGCACACCGTCAATAATGTACAAAGGCGAGTTGCCCCCTCTTCTCACGCTGTTCTGTCCGCGAATCTGGATAGTAAACCCACCTCCGCCGGTTCCAGTCTGTTGCGTAATATTCACCCCTGCCATTCTGCCCTGCATCGCTGCGAGTATATTCGTTACAGGCTGCTTCTCAATGTCCTTCGATGTAATTTTAGCAATACTTCCGGTGCGCTCGCTTTCTTTGACACTATAATAACCCGCATTAATTCGTACTTCCTGCAGTTGCGTTGCATCTTCTTGTAGGTGTACACTAACGACAGTACGTCCTGCTATAGGAATATTTAAGGTGGTATACCCTACAAAAGAAAAAACAAGAATA
The DNA here is from genome assembly GCF_048158525.1 of Flavobacterium algoris. NCBI lineage: Bacteria > Pseudomonadati > Bacteroidota > Flavobacteriia > Flavobacteriales > Flavobacteriaceae > Flavobacterium > Flavobacterium algoris. Next base: position 2,507 of record NZ_JBLNKT010000026.1, on the reverse strand, counting down.
TCAGTGGCAGTGGCAGTTATGCCATATTTACCTTGATAATCAGTAATTGTGGCTGTTGATTTTCCGGCTACAGATACTGTAACACCCGGCAGTATACCCTGACTGTCTCTTACAGTTCCAGTAATATTTTGTTGCTGAGAAATGGATTTGGGCAATGGCGTTCTAGCCATAACGGGATGACAGCAAAGGTATAATCCAAAAAAAATAGGATAATAAAGAGCCGCCCAACCCTTGTAAAATGAAAATTTATTCATAATATTGGTTTGGTTAAATTGAAATATTAGGTTTTGTTTAGCTATAGGTCCTCTATGCAGTTGTCCAGACGGTTGGAGGGCCTTTTTTTTGTCATTACGAGGAGTTGCGAGGCATGAAGCAAAGCAACCACACTATTATTATTTTATCATAGGCATAATTTTAATTGGATTTGTAATCTTGTTTCTATGCTCTTTATTCTTTTACCCTAATTCAAAATTTAAAATAAAAAATGACCTCTTTGATCCTCACAATATGACTTTAGAAGATCTGTTTCGGTGAAACTATCTCAACCATAAAGCCAAATGAACATCGTTGCTATAAAAAGTAAAATGATTCCTATTTGTATTTGTTTGTAATATTTCATTATAATAATTTATATGTTATAAACCCCATTGTATTCATAAGGTAATGTGGCGTAAGGCTGGTATAAAAAATTAAGATCGATTTTCAGGATCGGAGCCTTTGTCTTATCCTAATTCAAAATTTAAAATAAAAATGACTTCTTTATTATTGTCTTTTGCTTCTCACAACTCACGATTAAGCATTCACAATTATAAAAAAAGAGCCTGTACTGAAACACTAACTCAAAATAAAGAAACAGCACAGGCATTATATAGATAGTATTTCTTTTTTATATCATAGGCATACGTTTTTTTAGTGAGTTAAACTACTGCGAGACTATGAAAAAGGATGAAGAAGTGCTAAGAATCTAAGGAAAGTAATGTGCCTATTAGAATAAAAATGGCATGGAACTCAGCTTAAACGTCTCTGGTACTTGGCATACCTACCACGAATAAGTGAGCCCACGCCATGGGACGTGAGCATCTTACTTATCATCTCGTGGTTTTAAACTGCCAAGTTTCGAGCCGAGATTCAAAGCGAATGCTTCAAATGTTTTATATGAAGAGTCGCAAATATATGTATTCAAAAGCAAATATAGTAAAAACATATTGAATATGGACTATAGTCCATTGATAAAAATTATAATTATGTGCCTCTTTGTAAATATGATAAGTGAAATAGATAAATATATAATACAGCGCGTTAGAGAGATTAGGGAGTCACAAGGGTTAACCCAAATGGATCTATCTCTTAGACTTGGCAAAGGTGTTGGTTTTATTGGCGACATTGAAGCCCCTTCTAAAAAAGCAAAATATAATGTCAAACATTTAAATGACATTGCCAAAATATTTGGTTGCTCTCCCAAAGAATTTTGGCCAAATAAACCACTATAATATGTAGATGCCGAGAAGTATCTTTTTTATTTATAGAAATTCTCCCAAAATGCATACTGAATTTTCCAAATTGCATATCTTATAAAAATTTAAATACATATTTTGAACTTAATTAAAAATTCAAAATATGAAATGGTATGAAATTATAGGGCTAATTGTGGTGTGGATTATAGGTCTTTATGTGACAGGGAAGTTTTATGGGTTTAGGAGGGGTTATAATAACGATGATAGTTGGAAAGATAGAAACAAGAAATGATGAAAGATGCTGAGAGGCGTCTTTTATTTTTTTATAACGTAAGCTTTATAAAAGCCTCCTACCTTTTTGCCATTGAGCTTTTGAACGACAAAAGGATACAGCAAATAAAAATTCTTTCGATGATTTGTAATCTTTTTTTGATTATTTTTGAAAATGTCCAAAGCAAAACAATTATTCACCCATCTGCATCAAAATGGGTGTATATGCGAAGATTTGATTCGTGTATATTCAAATCCGCTAAGTCTAAAAACCTCACCATTAAGTAAGCCTCTGGTGCTCGTTTGCAACGAGTACCTACTTACTTATGAAAATTAAATAAAGCGTTTGCAACGCGGCTCCTTGACCAAACTATTGCTTTTATCCCAAATCTAATTTAGAATTTCATTCTATGATTTTAAATAAGAAACTAAAAATAAATTTGTTGATTACACTCCGTATTTTATGACTTTGCTATTTTAAATATTTCTTAAAAGACCTAAAGTCAATAAAAATCTCGTAACTCTATGAAGTTTTTAAGAATTATATGTGTTTCAAGAATTATTAAAACTACAAAGTGGCAAAGCCGTTATTTTGTAGTTTTTTTTCTATATTTGAATTGTAGGTAAAAATAATGATGTGTTTAAATACATTTCAAATGAGCAAGAATTGTCTAGTCCTGAAAAAACGATACAGGATTAATAAAAAATAAAAGTACAATTTTTAAACAGTAGTAAGCTCCGGTTTACTACTGTTTTTTGTTTTATAGGTTCTCATTTTAATTA
>NZ_JBLNKT010000025.1:0-54790 GCF_048158525.1 Flavobacterium algoris | reverse complement strand
TTAAAATGAGAACCTATAAAACAAAAAACAGTAGTAAACCGGAGCTTACTACTGTTTAAAAATTGTACTTTTATTTTTTATTAATCCTGTATCGTTTTTTCAGGACTAGACAAATTTTATTAAAAACAACACAAAATAATCCACAAAAAAAGTCCCGAAAATTTCGGGACTTTTTACATATAACAAATTCAAGTTTTTATTTACTCAAATACATTTTTCTTCTAGAGTACAATTCGTAGAATTGATCGTCTTTCAAGTCATCAATAAACAAGATACTTTCTCCTGTCGATTTCATTTCTGGTCCTAATGCTTTGTTCACATTATGGAATTTACTGAAAGAGAAAACCGGTTGCTTGATGGCATATCCTTTCAATTGTGGGTTGAAAGTAAAATCGGTTACTTTATTGTGCCCTAACATAACTTTAGTCGCATAGTTCACATAAGGTTCACCGTATGCTTTTGCAATAAATGGAACCGTACGAGACGCTCTAGGATTGGCTTCAATGATGTAAACGATGTCATCTTTTATCGCAAACTGAATGTTGATTAAACCAACCGTTCTCAAAGCCAACGCAATATTCTTAGTATGGTCTTTTATTTGTTGCATTACAAATTCACCTAAGTTAAACGGAGGCAAAGTAGCGTTACTGTCTCCAGAATGCACTCCGCAAGGTTCGATGTGCTCCATAATTCCTATGATGTACACATTCTCCCCATCGCAAATCGCATCCGCTTCGGCTTCAATCGCCCCATCCAAATAATGGTCTAAAAGCAATTTATTTCCTGGAATCGTTTTCAATAAATTGATCACGTGTTCTTCTAATTCTTGTTTGTTGATTACAATTTTCATTCCCTGACCACCCAACACATAAGAAGGACGAATCAATAATGGAAAGTCTAAAGTATCAGCCAAAGCAGAAGCTTCGTCAGCTGTTTCTGCAATTCCAAATTGTGGGAAAGGAATTTTTAAATCGGTTAAAAGTTCAGAGAAACGGCCTCTGTCTTCGGCTAAATCCAAAGCATCAAAACTCGTTCCTATAATTTTAATACCGTATTTAGACAGTTTTTCAGCCAATTTCAAGGCCGTTTGCCCACCTAATTGTACGATAACGCCTTCCGGTTTCTCATGTTGAATAATATCGTAAATATGTTCCCAGAAAACCGGTTCAAAATACAATTTATCCGCTGTATCAAAATCAGTCGAAACTGTTTCTGGATTACAGTTGATCATAATCGTTTCATAACCACATTCTTTAGCGGCAAGCACCCCGTGAACACAAGAATAATCAAATTCGATTCCTTGTCCAATTCTATTTGGGCCTGACCCAAGAACGATTATTTTCTTTTTATCTGTAACAACACTTTCGTTATCAACGTAACGTGTTCCATCTGCTTTTTCAATTTCGGCTTCAAAAGTCGAGTAATAGTAAGGCGTTTTTGCTTTAAATTCGGCCGCACAAGTATCAACGAGTTTGAATACACGATTGATGTTCATTTCTGAACGTAAATTGTGAACTTGGCTTTCCAGGCAACCTACCATATGAGCGATTTGTCTGTCGGCAAAACCTTTTTGTTTCGCTTCAAGCAACAATTCTCTTGGTAAAGATTCTACTTTATAGTTAGAAATTTCTTTTTCTAACGTATAAAGCTCTTCGTATTGTTTCAAGAACCACATATCGATTTTAGTAATTTCATGAATGCGGCTCAATGGAATTCCCATCGCGATAGCATCATAAATAACAAAAACACGATCCCAACTCGCAAAAGTCAGTTTCTCGATAATTTGTTCGTAGTTTTTATATCCTTTTCCGTCAGCTCCTAAACCATTTCTTTTGATTTCCAATGATTGAGTCGCTTTGTGCAATGCTTCTTGGAAAGAACGTCCAATTCCCATCACCTCACCAACGGATTTCATTTGAAGTCCTAATGTTCTGTCAGCGCCTTCGAATTTATCAAAGTTCCAACGAGGAATTTTCACAATCACATAATCCAAAGTTGGTTCGAATAATGCCGAAGTCGATTTGGTAATTTGATTTTGCAATTCATCTAAATTGTAACCCAAAGCCAGTTTGGAAGCGATTTTTGCAATAGGATATCCCGTTGCTTTTGATGCCAAAGCAGAGGAACGAGACACACGAGGATTGATTTCAATCGCTACAATATCTTCTTTATCGTCCGGTGAAACGGCAAACTGCACGTTACAGCCTCCGGCAAAGTTACCTATGCTTCTCATCATCAAGATTGCATAATCACGCATTCTTTGGAAAGTCGTATCAGATAATGTCATTGCTGGTGCAACCGTGATGGAATCTCCGGTATGAATTCCCATTGGATCCATATTTTCGATAGAACAGATAATTACAACATTATCATTCTTATCTCTCAAAAGCTCCAATTCATATTCTTTCCAACCCATTAAAGCTTTATCAATTAAAACTTCGTGAATTGGTGATGCTTCTAAACCTCTGGTTAAAAGTTCATCAAAATCTTCTTTTTTATAGACGATAGCAGCTCCGGTTCCACCTAAAGTAAAGGAAGGACGGATTACTAACGGGAAACCAAATTCCTGAGCAATTTCTTTTCCTCTAAGATATGAGGTACATATTTCTGCAGGTGCAGATGGAACTCCTATTTTTTTAAGCAATTGTTTGAACTGCTCTCTGTCTTCGGTAATATTAATCGCATTGACATCAACCCCGATTAATTTTACTCCAAAATCCTGCCAAATTCCTTTTTCATCAGCTTCCAGACACAAGTTCAAAGCGGTTTGTCCACCCATAGTAGGCAAAACGGCATCGATTTGAGGATGTGCTTTAAGGATTTCAATAATGGATTTGGTCGTTAATGGTTTCAAGTAAACGTGATCGGCCATAGTTGGGTCGGTCATAATCGTTGCTGGATTCGAGTTGATAAGAATCACTTCAATTCCTTCTTCACGAATAGAACGTGCAGATTGTGATCCTGCATAATCAAATTCGCATGCTTGACCAATAACAATTGGACCTGAACCTATTATTAAAACTGATTTTATGGATGTATCTTTTGGCATTGTGTGGTAGTATTGTGTTGTGTAGTTATTTTTTTCGAAGTTCAAAGTTACTCAACTTTAACCCCTTAGCATTAAAACTTAACATTTTTAACGATGGGGTATAAAAAAAGGCGATACTAAAAAAAGTAACGCCTTATATATGTTTATAAAAACATTATTTTTTGTGTCTTGGTTCACAAGAAACAGTCAATTTATGTCTTCCTTTAGCTCTTCTACGCGCAAGAACTTTTCTTCCATTTGCAGAAGCCATTCTGTCCATAAATCCGTGCTTATTTCTTCTTTTTCTTTTCGATGGTTGAAACGTTCTTTTGCTCATTGCTTTGTATCTTTAAAATCTTATTTATATGTCTTCCTAATTTCGAATAACTGTTATTCTAAAACCGAGTGCAAATATACAAAGACTTTTTTTTCTCACAAGCAGTTTTGTAAAAATATTTTCAATTCCTTTTACTATATTTGTGATCTTAAAATAAACACACTATGTTTCACAGAAATATTAAACTTATTATCGCCGGACTTATTATAGCTACTGGCATTTGGCAATTTACAGAAGGAAATATCGGGAACGGAATATTCCTTATTTTATTGAGTGCAATTCCTATTTTTCTTTACTTCAAAAACGAATTCATCTTACTTGCCTTCTTAAAACTAAGAAAACAGGATTTTGAAGGAGCTAAAAAATGGTTGGCTTACATCAAAAACCCAGAAACTGCTTTAGTAAGAAAACAACAAGGATATTTCAATTACTTACACGGAATCATGCTTTCACAAACGAATATCAATCAAGCAGAGAAATATTTCAAGAAAGCAATCGAGTTAGGATTATCAATGGATATGGACTTGGCTGTAGCCAAATTGAATTTAGCCGGAGTTGCCATGACCCGTCGCCGAAAATTAGAAGCTACCTCCCTATTGAATGAAGCTAAAAAATTAGACAAACAGAATATGTTGAAAGATCAGATTACGATGATGAAAGAACAAATGAAGAAAATATAATTTTTACAATTATCGAAAAAGGGTCAAATGATACACATTTGACCCTTTTTTTGTCTTTAAATTAATATCCCTTTAAAGGAATTTCGATTTGGTATTTTTTACCGGTATCATTTATTAATTTCGTTTCCCTGAGCCAAGGATTGTGTATTTTCAAAATCTTATAGTTAATCCCTTGACTTTTTGCAAAACCGACCAAATCAGTAATCGAACTATCAATTTCAATTTTCTTAGTTGGTAACATTGCATATAAATCTTCCGAAGCAATAGAAAAACCATATTTTACCGGATTCTTCATGATCTCTTTCAACGCTAAAATCCTGAAAACATAACGAGACGTTTCTTCCGTAAGCAACAAGTCATAATAATTAGAGACTTTTTGAATGTCAATTTGCTTATTCACACCTGTCATTCCTCCATTATAGGAAGCTGCCGCCAAAGTCCAGCTACCAAATTTACCTTTGGCACTCAAAAAATAACTACAAGCCGCTTCTGTAGATTTTTCTAAATCATAGCGTTCGTCAACATTATCATTGACTTCCATTTTTCTTTCTTTGGCAGTGTCCGGCATGAATTGCCAAACGCCTCTTGCTCCTGCTGGCGAAACCACATTGACTAAACCACTTTCTATAACAGCCAGATATTTAAAATCGTCCGGAATTCCGTTCTTTTTCAAAATAGGTTCAATTACAAAAAAAGCACGATTGGCTCTTTTTATAGCCAAAATAGTGGACGCATGCAGATTTACATTTACCAACAATTCCCTGTCCAAACGTTCCTTAACATCGGATATTTTCAATGGTGTTACTTCGCCTGCAAAATCCAATTTTACTGGAAAAACCGACACCGATTCTTTTTTTAAATCTTTTTCCTCATCTGGATTTGCTGTGGCAAAAATAAATATCCCACTCGCAAAAATTACGGTAAAGAGTAGCGTAAACTTATTTATCAATTTCATGTTTTCTTTTTTTATGTCTTTTGAGTAGTTACAAAAGTACGTTTGCTTCTTTTTTTGTTTCCAATATAATGGAAGGCAAATTTTCATTCAACCATTTATATTTATTCAAAATCATAATGTGCGTTCCTCCTTTAACAACAACACAATTCTTGATATTTTTTATTGGAAAAACATCATCCATATCGCCATGAATATGAATCACGTTTTCATCAACAGCTGTTCTGTCCCAAAGAATAACTTGTTCAACTGCCCAATTCAAATAACGAATATCACGGACCGAAAGAAATTTTTTATACAATTTCAATCTTTGATTCACTTTTTCTCCAAAGGAAAATTTAGCCAGACTTTCGATATTTAAAATCAGATTCATAGGAATCAGTTTATAGGCTTTAGTGGTTTTGGCAATTTTTAATCTACGGGGAAATTCCAAATTACTTCTCACACTCGAAATGATAATCACTTTCCTGGCATCAATATATTTTGCCATTTCCTGAACTAAAATACCACCAAAGGAAACTCCAATCAAGACAGGGTTCTTATATTGGATTTTCTCGGCAATTCGTTTTGCATAATCCGTTAAAGATTCATTATCCATTGGGATTTCCCATTCTAATAAATGCATCTCAAAGGTATCTGACGGAAGTGCAATCCGTTCAAAAATTGCAGTACTGGCCGCTAATCCCGGCATTAAATAAACTGGTATTTTACTCATAATTGTTTTAACGATTTTATATCAGCATTCCGTTTTTTATGGCGAATTTTGTATAAAAATAATTTTTTTATCGGAGACTACCCGAATTACCCCTTGATATTATCAATAATTTATGACTACACAACTATTTAAATCGAACACAAGAGGCAAAGCAGATTTTGGTTGGCTTAAAGCCAATTTCTCTTTTTCGTTTGGAAATTATCATAATCCGGAACGGGTACAATTTGGAATGCTACGCGTTTTAAATGACGATACCATAGCAGGAGGGACAGGCTTTGGTACGCACGGTCATGCCAATATGGAAATCATCACTATACCGCTTGAAGGCGGACTGATGCATAAGGACAGTATGGGAAATGAGGGCGTAATTCGTTTTGGAGAAGTACAAGTAATGAGTGCCGGAACCGGAGTGGAACATTCTGAAATGAATGCCAGTCAAAAAGACAATGCCAAAACATTACAACTATGGGTATTCCCTGACAAAAAAGGCGTTACACCAAGATACGACCAAAAATCATTTGATATTGAAAATCAAATCAATACCTTTGTAAATATTGTTTCGCCAAAAGACAATACTGACGGAAATGCGCTTTGGGTTTACCAGAAAACCTTCTTTTATTTAGGTATTTTCGATAGCAACACCACTACGACATACCAAGTTAAAATTCCTCAAAACGGAGTTTATTTATTTTTAATTGAAGGCGAAATAGAAGTTAACAACCAAATTTTGAAGGCAAGAGATGCCATGGGAATAACTGATTTCGATCAATTTGAAATCAAAATTATAACTCAATCAAAAATACTTTTGGTAGAAGTACCAATGAATCACAGTTAAATTAGTATGGAAGCAGCAATCACTATGGAAATCAAAGACAATACTTTTGCAAGACAATTTGAAACCGAAGTGAAAGAAGGATTGGTTTCTGTCGAATATTCGTTTCAGGAGAAAAAAATATTTTTGACAAAAATCAATACCCCCGAATCATTCGATAACGAAGAGTTTATTTCTAATTTTCTAAAAAACATTATGGAAATTGCTGTTGAACGAAAATTTAAAGTTGTCCCTATCCTTCCTAAAATAGTGGTGTTTTTCAAAAAAAATCCTGTTTACAAAGAATTACTTCCTCCTGGAATACGATTATAAAAAAACGAGGCATTGTCAATAAACAGTACCTCGTTTTTTTTATGAGTTAGAAAACAAACCTTTCATCAATTCCTTGTCCTACTCGGCATAGCTTGCCTAGTTGCTCTAGCAGTAGGCATTGACGGACGAGTTGCCGGCCTAGTTATAGGTCTAGTAGTTGGTGCATCCGGACGTGTAATCGGTCTAGTTACTGGTCTAGTTGGAGTATTAGGACGGCTTGGCTTATTTACGGGCCTTACGGGACGAACTGCTGGTCTAGTCGTAGGCGAAATAGGACGGACAACTGGCGACACAGGTCTTTTATAATCTCTACCATTATATGTACCTTTATAATTACCGTTATTTCTATTCTGTCTCACTAAAATTGAACTATTCCTTCTTGAATTATAATAACTATAACGACCTGGGTTTCTTACAATCACAGTTCTATGATAGTAATGATTTCTATAATAATGATTATGAAAACCCCAATAATTATAATAATATATAGGAGCCCACGGTCTCCAATAAGATGGATAATACCCCCAATACCAAGGCGATCTATACACTACATATACAGGGGAAAATAAAAACAATACTACTGGCCAAGCACTAACAGAACTAACATTACTTGCATTGTTATTTGTTGTAGAATAATTATTTGTTGTGTTATTATTGACGATTACCGTTTCATTACTTTTATATCCTGGGTTCACCGTTCCTGAAAGCGTTTCGGTTTCAGTAGGTTCTATTATGTAATCTTTTCCATAAAGCTCCTCATCCCCAATAATCTGAACAATAACTTTATTTTGTTTGTTTTTTTCAACTTCAATAACGGCAACATCTTGATTCTCTTTATTATTAATTGCTACTTTAAGTACTATGGAATGAGAATCACCATCTTTTTCGCTAACTACTTCTATGTAATCAATATTTTTATCATTATCTAAATCCAGATTATTGATATTTGACTCCTTATCGTTTATGGCTTTTTCAAATTCCTCTAATGTTTTTGATTTTTGAAAAACTTCTAAAACTGCATACAGATTCAGATTGTCTCCTGGCAACCCTAAAGCCTCCGGTTCATTATCCGTTTGTGCAAACACGGGTAAACTTAGCATAAAAGCGAGTAAAACGACGAAAGATAAAGTACTGTTTTTCATATTTTTATATTAAAATTAAATCATTCAGTAAATGAATTTAATTACTAAGATATAAAAAAAAGCTTTAGTATAATATTCTCACATTTAAATTTGCCTTTTTGTGTATCGTTATTTCAGGACGGAACAATATTGTCAAAAAAAAGCATGAATAATTAAATTCATGCCTTTTTTTATTTCGAAAAAGAAAATTGAATATTATTTCTTCTCTATCTCTCTCATGCTGTCCATTTTTTTATTTGCCAAGAAACCAGTAATATCCTCGAAATGCTCCACTACTCTCTTGTTTCCAAATTCGAAAACCTTAGTTGCTAATCCGTCCAAGAAATCCCTGTCGTGAGAAACTAAAATTAATGTTCCGTCAAAATCGCGTAGCGCCTCTTTAATAATATCTTTAGTTTTCATATCCAAGTGATTCGAAGGCTCATCCAGAATCAATAAATTCACCGGTTCCAATAATAGTTTTATCATTGCCAAACGGGTTTTTTCACCACCGGAAAGCACTTTTACTTTCTTGGTTACATCATCACCATGAAACATGAAAGCTCCTAAAATATCTTTGATTTTAGTTCGAACATCACCCACGGCAATATCATCGATAGTTTCAAAGATAGTAGCATTTTCATTTAATAAAGAAGCTTGGTTTTGGGCAAAATAACCAATTTGCGCATTGTGACCGATCTCTAAACTTCCGCCATCAATCTCAATTTGCTTCATGATTGCTTTAATCATTGTCGATTTTCCTTCTCCATTTTTCCCTACAAAAGCGACTTTCTCTCCTCTTTCAATAACAACATTCGCATCTTTAAAAACTACATGATCTCCATAAGATTTAGACAAATCTTTCACAATCACTGGATATTGTCCAGAACGTACTGCGGGAGGAAACTTTAATTTTAATGCCGAAGTATCAACCTCATCAACCTGAACAATAACTAATTTCTCTAACATCTTAACGCGGGATTGAACCGCATCAGTTTTAGAAAATGTCCCTTTAAAACGGTCAATAAAAGTCCTATTATCAGCAATCATTCGTTGTTGCTCATCGTATGCTTTTTGTTGGTGCATACGTCTGTCTTTTCTTAATTCAAGATAATGGGAATATTTTGCTTTGTAATCATAAATACGTCCCATAGTAACTTCGATGGTACGATTCGTAATATTATCTACAAAAGCTTTATCGTGAGAAATTACCACAACTGCTTTTGCTGAATTAATCAAGAAATCTTCCAGCCATTGAATACTTTCAATATCCATGTGATTGGTAGGCTCATCCAGTAAAATTAAATCTGGTTTTTGCAAAAGGATTTTAGCTAATTCTATTCTCATTCTCCATCCTCCGGAAAATTCAGAAGTTTGTCGGCTAAAATCTTCTCGAACAAAACCCAAACCAATTAGAATTTTTTCTACTTCGGCTTCATAATTTATTTCTTCAATTGCATAAAATTTCTCGCTTAAGTCAGAAACTCTTTCAATTAATTTCATGTATGCATCACTTTCATAATCCGTACGAATCGTCAATTGCTCATTGATTTCATCGATTTCTGCTTTCATTCCAAAAACTTCACCAAAAGCTTTAGAAGTTTCTTCCATCACTGTCGCGCCATCCGTAGTCAATAAATGCTGAGGCAAATAAGCCACAACAGCATCTTTTGGTGCCGAAATATTACCGGCTGAAGGCTTACTTTGACCCGCAATAATTTTAAGAAGCGTCGATTTTCCAGCTCCATTTTTACCCATAAGGGCTATTTTATCATTTTCATTTATAGCAAAAGAGACATCACTAAAAAGTGTAGTACCACCAAATTGCACAGAAATATCATTAACTGTAATCATTTAGATTATAAGATTTTTAGATAATTAGATTATCAGATTTTAAAAGTGCAAAGATAGATTAAATAAAGAATTGGACAATTGAAATAATTTATAACAATTTAAGTTTTTAATCCATGAAATATAAAAATAAAACAGAGAACAATAATAGTATTTTTTTATAGTTTTGTATTTGATATCCAGACCATTAAATAATAAAAAAAGACACTATATTTAAACCAAATTAAAACCTTAACAACTATAAAACAGAAACAATACCGAAGATATTAATTATCGCTTAAATAGTGTAAAAAGCGAGAATAGTTTAGAGAATAATACTGATGATGAAACTACAAACCCGAATTATTTAGGCTCGGAAAAATATTTTAAAAACTAGTTCATGAAAAAAACACTAACAATAATTCTTTTATGCACGATTAATTTCATTGTAGCTCAAAACAACGAAGAAATTGTAAAGAAGGCAAAAGAGATAGAAACAAAATGGGGTTTTAAAGCCAAAAATAAAGACATTATAACCCTAATCGATTTTTCAAAATCAATAGAGGAAGCAAGACTGTATGTTATTGATTTGAAAAATAGCAAAATACTACTAACCAGTAATGTTGATCATGGCTCTGGCTCAGGTACAGGATTAACTCCTAATTTATTTAGCAATGCTATTGGAAGCAATGCGACTTCATTAGGCTGTTACGTCACTTTACAAACCTATAATGGTATGTGGGGCTATTCTTTAAAGTTAGATGGTTTAGAAAACGACAAAAATTCCAATGCTTTGAAAAGAAATATTGTGGTCCATTCTTCAAAAAGGATGTATAGTAAATTCAGCTGGGGATGCTTTTCCGTTCCGGACTGTAATGCAAATAAACTGATTGACCTGATAAAAAATGGTTCTCTTCTTTATGCCTATCAATAAAAAAAGCCTCGATTAGAAGCTTATTTTATTGGGGTTCTTATTATATTTTAGCATTCAACAAGAAGGGATTCTTCATTTGACAGAATATAAAAAAACTAGTCTTTTCTCCACTTTCTAGTTTCCTCAAAAACATGTTCTAAAATCGCAGCTTCTCTTTCATCAAAGTCAACATTTCTTCGAGCCATTACTAATCGAGCCGTTTCAAAAGCTTTTTTGGTTATGTAAGTGGTAAAACCTGAAGCTCCGCCCCAAGAAAAACTCGGCACAAAATTGCGAGGAAATCCGCTTCCAAAAATATTGGCACTTACCCCTATTACCGTTCCTGTATTGAACATGGTATTAATTCCGCACTTGCTATGATCCCCCATCATCAATCCACAAAACTGAAGTCCTGTTTTAGCAAAACCTTCGGTTTCATAACTCCACAATTTCACTTCTTCGTAATTGTTTTTCAGGTTGGAATTATTACTGTCCGCACCAATATTACACCATTCACCAAGAACAGAATTTCCTAAAAACCCATCATGTCCTTTGTTCGAATAACCAAACAATACCGAATTATTAACTTCGCCTCCAATTCTGGAATACGGACCTACCGTGGTTGCTCCATATATCTTAGCTGCCATTTTTACAGTTGCATTTTCGCACAAGGCAAATGGGCCTCTAATTACAGCACCTTCCATAATTTCAGCATCTTTACCAATATAAATTGGCCCTGTAGAAGCATTCAAGGTAACAAATTCCAACTTTGCTCCTTCTTCTATAAATATATTTTCCGGCGCAATGACATTAACGCTTTTTGGAACGGGTTGCGATTTTCTATCTTCGGTTAAGAATTCAAAATCCTCTCGTATTGCTGCATCATTTTTGGAAAAAATATCCCAAGTATGTTCCACCGTTAAGCAATCATCTTGATATTCTATTATTTCATACGTATCAAAATCTACTTCTTCCTGGTCTTCGTTGGTATGAAAAGCAATTACTTCGTCACCTTTGAAAATAGCCTGATTTGATTCTAAATTACTAACCATTTCAGCCAAAACATCATTAGGTAGAAAAGAAGCGTTTATCATCACATTTTCCTCCAGTTCTACCATTGGAAATTTTTCCGACAAATATTCCTCTGTCAATGTTGTGGTAGTGGATCCCAAACGCATTTCCCATTTTTGACGAATGGTCAAGATTCCTATAAGAATATCCGCAACGGGACGTGTAAAGGTAAAAGGTAATAATGCATTTCGAGCAGGACCGTCAAAAAGTATGTAATTCATAAAATAGTTTATTTGTTGATTCGGTTATTTGTTGATTCGAAAATTAATTTCATCAATCTACCGTTTTAATAATATTGACACCAAAGTTACAAAGTTTTCAAATAGATAAAAATAAAAAAAGCCTCCCAAAAGGAAGGCTTTACTGTATTTGAAAACAAGTTAAAATTATTTAACGTGTTTAGCGTATTTAGTTTTGAATTTATCGATACGTCCTGCAGTATCAATAAGTTTAGATTTACCTGTGTAAAAAGGGTGTGAAGTTCTAGAGATCTCCATTTTTACAACTGGGTATTCAACACCATCAACTGTTAATGTTTCTCTTGTATCTGCAGTAGATTTAGTAATAAAAACTTCGTCATTTGACATGTCTTTAAATGCAACTAATCTGTAATTTTCTGGGTGAATTCCTTTTTTCATCTTGTTAATCTTTTTTATTTGTTAATTATAACTTGTCTTGAAGCTTTTCCTCTAACAGAAAAGGTATAAACTCATTATAACTTTTTGTTTTACATTATTATTTTGAGTTTGCAAATTTACAATTTTTTTCCAATAATCAAATCTTTGCATCACTTTTTTTATATAATCGTAAAAAGCGATTTTTATCCTCGAATATATTGGGAATTGTTATATTTGTGGATTAATAAATAAACAGCTACTAATGGTTAATGAAATTATAAAAAGAAACGGGATTACATTTGGGATAATTACAGGAGTAATATTATCGTTAATTACTGCTTTAATGTATGCAATAGACATAGAATTATTCATTGCTTGGTGGACTACCCTTTTAAGCTTTTCTGTTTTTATCATTGTTCCAATTCTATCGCTTTCTAAAACAAAAAAAGAATTAAACGGCATATTCCCTTTTAAAGAAGCTTTTACTACCTATTTTATTACAGCTGCTATTGGGGTACTTATTTCTCTCGCTTTTAAAATCATTTTATTCAATTTCATAGATCCATCAGTAAAAACTGCTTTACTGGATTTAACCATAAAATATTTGATTAGCACTTCTGAAAAATTTGGAGTAGCTGCATCTTCTTTAAATGAAACCATTTTAAAACTAAAAGAAACAGATCCTTATTCTATAGTTGAACAATTAAAAGGGTCTATTTTCAATCTCTTTTTTTGCGCTATATTAGGATTGATTATGGCCGCATTTTTTAAAAGTAAATCTTCATCACAAGAATAAACAGGAATGAATTTATCTATACTCATACCGCTTCTTAACGAAGAGGAATCACTTAAGGAACTTTACACTTGGATCATTAAGGTGATGCAAGTGAATAATTACACCTATGAAATCATTTTTCTGGACGACGGAAGTACGGATGATTCTTGGGCTATTATTGAACAATTTGCAAATGAAAATCCTCATGTGAAAGGCGTTCGTTTCATGAAAAATTTCGGAAAATCACAAGCCTTACATGCTGGTTTTGCAAAAGCCAAAGGCGATGTCATCATCACCATGGATGCCGATTTACAAGACAGTCCAGAAGAAATTCCCGGATTATACGAAATGATTGTCAATGGCAAATTTGATTTGGTTTCCGGTTGGAAAAAGAAACGTTACGATTCTGTGGTTGCCAAAAATTTACCTTCAAAATTATTCAATTGGGCAGCCAGAAAAACATCGGGAGTTGAATTGAATGATTTTAATTGCGGATTGAAAGCCTACAAAAATGTTGTGGTGAAAAATATTGAAGTTTCGGGTGAAATGCACCGATACATTCCAGTTTTGGCAAAAAATGCCGGTTTTGGCAAAATTGGCGAAAAAGTAGTACAACATCAAGCTCGAAAATATGGTGAAACTAAATTTGGAATGGAACGTTTCATCAATGGTTTCTTAGATTTAATTACCATTTGGTTTCTTTCCCGTTTTGGAAAAAGACCAATGCACTTATTCGGCGCCATGGGCTCTTTAATGTTTATAATTGGTTTTTTATTGGCGGGTTATATTGGTGTTTCAAAACTGTACCATATGTATAATGGCATGACCTATAATTTAGTAACCAGTAATCCTTGGTTCTATATTGCTTTAACAACCATGGTATTAGGTACCCAATTATTTTTGGCCGGATTTCTTGGCGAAATAATTTTGCGAACAAAAAACAATGAAGAGCGTTATAAAGTTTCAACTGAAGTTAATTTTTTATAATTTTTACTCAAAATTAAAAAAAACACGAATTTAATGTAAATTGTATTGTTTGATTTTGCAAATTGCATATCGGAAGAATTACTGAAATTTACGTGAACTATTTCTCATCAGGACACAAACTAGCCCTGATAGCAGCGACATCCTTTTCTTTTTTTAAGAAAAAGATATAGCGGATAGCAGGAATAGCTCCTAAAAAAATTAATTTAATTTACCGAAGCAACTATATTGAAATTTCAAACTAAGAATTTAGAACCTAAAAACATACAAAAATGGATATCAAACAAAACATTTTGGATGCAGTAAATGAATGGCTTACTCCAACATTTGACACAGCAACACAGGAAGCAATCAAAGAATTAATGACTACTTCACCAAAAGAACTGGAAGAAAGTTTTTATAAAAATCTTGAATTTGGAACTGGTGGAATGCGCGGTGTAATGGGTGTAGGAAACAATCGCATCAATAAATATACTCTTGGAAAAAGCACACAAGGTCTTTCGGATTATTTGCACACATCATTTCCTAACCAACCCATAAAAGCAGTTATTGCTTATGATTGTCGTCATAATAGTGATACACTAGCCAAATTGGTTGCAGATGTTTTCTCTGCCAATGGTATTCATGTATATTTGTTTTCTAGTTTGAGACCAACACCAGAATTGTCATTTGCACTTAAATATTTAGGTTGCCAATGCGGAATTGTTCTTACTGCTTCTCACAATCCACCGGAATATAATGGTTATAAAGTATACTGGGAAGATGGTGGACAAATTGTTCCGCCAGAAGACGAGGGAATCATCAATGTAATTGAAAATTTAAATTACGACCAAATCAAGTTTACTGCAAATGAAGATTTGATAGAATACATAGATACCGAAGTTGACGAAGCTTTTGTTAAATCAACTATCGAAAATGCCAGTTTCAATACTCCAGCTGAAGCCAAAGAAAATTTGAATATTGTTTTTACTTCTTTGCATGGTACATCAATTACACTTGTTCCAGATACTTTTGCACAAGCTGGTTATCCTAACGTGCATATTGTTGAAGAGCAAAGAGTTCCAAATGGTGATTTCCCAACAGTAAAATCTCCTAATCCTGAAGAGCCGGAAGCATTAGCAATGGCATTGGCATTGGCAGATAAAACAAATTCTGATATTGTAATTGGTACTGATCCAGATTGTGACCGATTGGGTGTTGCTGTTCGAAATAACGAAGGACAAATGACTTTGTTGAACGGAAATCAGACCATGATTTTGATGACCGCTTTTTTATTGGAAGAATGGAAAAAAGCAGGAAAAATCAACGGGAAACAATTTGTAGGTTCAACTATCGTTTCAACACCTATGATTATGGAATTGGCATCGGCTTATGGTGTACAATTTAAAGTGGGTTTGACCGGTTTTAAATGGATTGCCAAAATGATAAAAGATTTCCCTGAACTACAATTCATTGGTGGTGGTGAAGAAAGTTTTGGATATATGGTTGGCGATGCGGTTCGTGATAAAGATGCCGTAGCAGCAACTTTATTAATTTGCGAAGTTGCGGCTCAGGCCAAAGCCAAAGGAAGTACTGTTTATAAAGAATTATTAAAACTTTATGTAGCACATGGTTTTTACAAGGAACATTTGATTTCTATCACTAAAAAAGGAATGGAAGGCTTAGCCGAAATCAATCAGATGATGATTTCTTTACGTGAAAATCCTGTAAAAGAAATTAACGAACAAAGAGTAATCATGTTAGAAGATTACAAATCATCTGTTGCCAAAAACTTACTAACTGGCGAAGAAGAAATCATGGATATGCCAAAAGCAGATGTTTTGATTTATTATACTGAAGACGGATCAAAAATTTGCGCCAGACCTAGTGGAACTGAACCTAAAATAAAATTCTATATCAGCGTAAATACAGCATTGGATGCTGTTGAAAATTTCAATAAAGTGGAAGCTGTTTTAAATGAAAAAATAAAAAACATTATCGCTGCCATGCAATTGAATTAATTGAATGCAAATAAATTTTTCTGACAGACCCGACAGGCTTTAAAAATCCTGTCGGGTCTTAATGGTAAAAAACAACATAAATGATCAATTTTAAAAAAATATTCCCTTTTATAATTCCGTATAAAAAGTATGCATATCTAAACATATTTTTCAATGTTTTATACGCTCTTTTCAGCACGCTTTCTTTTGTATCACTAATTCCTATGATGCAGGTTTTATTTGACCAAACCAAAAGAAATACGGTGCTTCCAACTTACAAAGGAATTTGGGAACTTAAAAAATATGGCGAAGATTATCTAAGCTATTATATTACCAATACAACTGATTCTTTTGGTGTAGGCCATACCTTATCCATTATGGTTGCTGTGATTATTGTAATCTTCTTACTAAAAAATATTAGTGATTATATGGCCATGTTTTTCATCACCTTTTTAAGAAATGGTGTCTTGAGAGACATGCGAAATGCGATGTATAAAAAAACTATTGATTTACCGTTAGCCTTTTTTTCAGAGAAAAGAAAAGGAGATGTAATTGCCAGAATTTCAGCAGATGTAAATGAAGTCCAAACTTCTTTTCTTTCTATTTTGGAACTTATTGTAAAAGAACCGCTAACCATTATTTTTACCATTACCACCATGTTTACCATAAGTATGAAACTGACACTTTTTGTGTTTATTTTCATTCCGGTTTCGGGTTATGTGATTTCATTGATAGGAAAGCAACTGAAAAAAAAATCAACCAAAGCACAACAAGAACAAGGTATCTTTTTATCTACCATTGAAGAAACCTTAGGAGGATTAAAAGTAGTAAAAGGATACAATTCAGAGCGTTATTTCAATCGCATTTTTCAAGAATCGACGCAACGCTTTTTTACGCTATCCAATAGTATTGGCAATCGCCAAAATCTAGCTTCTCCTGCCAGTGAATTTATGGGAATTATGGTAATTGCTATTTTACTTTGGTATGGCGGACACATGGTTTTGATTGAAAAAACTTTGAACGGTGCATCGTTTATTGCTTATATGGGATTAGCGTATAACATTCTTACACCCGCAAAATCAATATCGAAAGCATCGTATGCTGTAAAAAGAGGAAATGCTGCTGCAGAACGCGTTTTGGAAATTCTGGACCAGGAAAACACTATTAAAAGCAAGGTAAATGCTATTAAGAAGGATTCGTTTGATACTAACATAGTTATTAAAGACATTAACTTTAAATACGAAGACGAGAATGTTTTAAAGCATTTTTCATTGGAAGTAAAAAAAGGACAAACTGTAGCATTAGTTGGTCAATCAGGAAGTGGAAAAAGTACCATTGCTAATTTATTAACTCGTTTTTATGACGTAAATAAAGGGACAATTTCTATTGACGGATTAGACATCAAGGACATGAATATCCATTCGCTGCGTGACTTAATGGGATTGGTTACTCAAGACAGCATTTTATTTAACGATACCATAAAAGCCAATATTTCACTTGGTAAACATGGCGCAACTGAAGATGAAATCATTGAAGCACTGAAAATTGCCAATGCATATGAATTTGTAAACGAGCTACCGTTAGGAATTCACACTAACATTGGCGACAGCGGAAACAAACTATCCGGTGGACAAAAACAACGTTTATCAATTGCGAGAGCCGTTTTGAAAAATCCTCCAATTATGATTCTGGATGAGGCAACTTCAGCATTAGATACTGAAAGCGAGAAATTTGTTCAAGTGGCTCTGGAAAACATGATGCAAAACCGAACTTCCATTGTTATTGCACACCGTCTTTCTACCATTCAAAAAGCAGATTTGATTGTAGTGATGCAAAAAGGAAAAATTGTGGAACAAGGCAACCATGAGGAACTAATTGCGTTAAATGGAACATATAACAAATTAGTAACCATGCAATCATTCGAATAGTGATTAAAGAATGGTACTTTTATGTTTAATGTGCGTAAAATCTTAAAGCTAAAAAATGTATCTTAATAACACAAACATAAAACTTCCAGAAGATCCAAATACTATTGTTTGGAAATACCTTGACTTGTCTAAGTTTCTTGACTTGTTAATGTCTCAAAAGCTATTTATGTCACGGTCTGATAAATTTGAAGATCAATATGAAGGTACTTTTAGCGAACCCACATTTGAAGAAATCAAAAAATTATCTATTAATAATCCTGATTTTCTTGATTTTTACAAAACGCATCGGGAAAGAGTGGCTATTAGCAGTTGGCATATAAATGAATATGAATCCTTTGCAATGTGGCAAATTTTCACGCAAAACAGCGAAGGATTGGCGATTCAATCCACGATTGGGAGATTACAAAATGCACTTCATCCTGAGGTTAATTTCAATCAATACATTGGAGAAGTAAATTATATAGACTACAAAAAGGAGTACATCCCTTTTGATGATATGTTCTTTCCTTTTTTATTCAAAAGAAAGAGTTTTCAATACGAACGTGAAGTACGTATCATTTCGGATGTTTCTGACAATACCATTAAAATCAACGATGGACTTAAAATCAATGTTGATATCAACGAACTCATTGAAAAGATATACATTCATCCAAAATCTGAAAACTGGTATAAAAATCTCGTTATTCAATTGGTAAAACAATTAGGGTTCGATTTTACAATTGAAAAATCTGATTTAGAAAGTGATATTTTAATTTAGGTTTTAAACCGGTTTGTAACTAACGATTTTCCATTGTTTATTTGACAAATCAACATAGTTATAATGCACTACATCCATTTTATCAAATTGCCCATTTTTATTGGTATCTTCAACTGTTCTAAAATACAAACGGTTAGTAGATTCTATCAAATTCCAATCGATTAATTCTTGATAACTATCAGATAATTTAGTCAATTTATCTCCGCTAATTTCACTAAGATACAAAGCCTTAATATCACTCGTATCAAGTTTCCCATCTTTATTGGTGTCCATATCAACCATCGTGTAAACCATGATTTGATTTTTAGTTTTATCAGCAACTGATTTTAAATACGTTGCAGTTTGAATCAAAACAGGCTCATCTGTCAATGCTTTTATAGAATCTGAACCTATTTTTTGAAACTTTATGTTTTGTAAAAAACCAGTGATTTCATTTTCTCCATAATTAGATATGGTAAAACTCAAGTCATTCACACTGGAAGATCCGTATCTTGTTTTTATTCCTCTTTCACGAATACTTAAATCGCCTACGGGATGAATCAAATAATTAGTCCCTTCCATATGAATAGGCAAATCAGCAATTTCTATATCAGTAGAATCAATTTTGGCAATTTCTTTTTCTTTATTTGCACCACCGTAAATTACTTTTGGTTTTTCTGCGTCTTCTTTGCAGCTGGTTAAAAGTAGAACTGAAAGTCCTAATAATGCTATATGTAATTTTTTCATGATGATGTCTTATTAAAAAATAAATTCAAATGTAATCATTTTTAAAAATGCTCGTGGCATTCTGCAAATGATTTATGATTTAGAAATCTTTCTGTCCTTTATAAAAAACGTTTCTAATTCTTTTCTATTATAATTTCGCGCTCAATTTTATATTAAAAACCCTTGTGGTCATATAATTAGGAATGGCATATTGATTTTTTGAATACACATCCCGAACCCAAGTATTGGTAATCGCATTTTGATTGTCAAAAAGATTAAAAATTTCCAATCCTATAGCCAGCTCCTTGAAGCTTTTGAACCAACCGCTATTGCTATTTCCTGTACTATTATCTATAAGTACTTTAGAAAAACCAACATCCGCTCGACGATAATCCCTTAATCTATTTTGATACAAATAAGGATCTGCATACGAAGGCGAACCTCCTGGCAAACCTGTATTATAAACTAAATTCAGGTATATTTTTACACTTGGAATATTAGGCATGAAATCCTGAAACAAAAGCCCAAATTTCAATCTTTGGTCGGTAGGCCTTGCTATGTATCCTTTGTTATTGCTGTTTTCTTCCGTCTTCAAATATCCAAAACTAAACCACGATTCTGTTCCGGGAACAAATTCGCCATTTAAACGAACGTCCAGTCCTTGTGCATATCCTTTAGCATTATTATTAGCCGCATAACGTATGCGAACATTATCAATGGTATAGGTATTTACATCCGCCAATGATTTATAATACAATTCTGAAACCAGTTTAAAAGGACGATTCCACATTTTGAAACTGTAATCATTACTCAAAACTAAATGAATGGATTGTTGCGCCTTAACATTAGGTTGCACTATTCCATCAGCATCTCTAAGCTCTCTATAAAATGGCGGTTGGTGGTACAAACCTCCCGAAATCCTGAAAACCATATCCTTTTCCCAATTTGGTTTTATGGCAAATTGCGCTCTTGGACTAAAAGTAACTTGAGATTTACCCATTACATTATCTCCTGAAACTTCCCAGTTATGCATTCGCACTCCCGCATTATACCAAACTTCATTCGAGCCTAAATTCCCTTTACTACTCCATTGAGCATAACCTGAAAACCGGTTAATCGTATTAAAATTAGTGGCTCTCACATTCTGATAAGGTACTAAAGGTCCTGTGTAAGCAGTATATGGCTGATCATTTTTAGGCAAAATAACAATAGGTGGATTTATGGAAAACCCTGCCGAATCAATTACTTCCCACTCCACTATTTTATCCCGAATGGATTCTCGAGTGTATTTTACTCCCCATTCGAATTGATTTTCTTTCCAATCGTGGAATCCTTTTACTTCCGTATTGATAATTAGTGCATCTAAATCATTTCGTGCGTGATTAAGCTGTGAACCAATTCCTCTTGTAAAAGAAACATCGCCATACGTATCCGAACCGATATTGGCATCGACTTCACCCAAGCGATATTGCGCAAAAACATCAAAATGTTCCTGTTCTAAAGTATGAAAAACGGATCCGATAAATTTCAATGTAAAATTACTCGAAGCTTTAAAAGTTGTTTTTATTGCTCCAAAATAAGTATCATACTTATCTTTTTCCTGACCTTCATAATAAATTGAAAGTGCCATAGGATTATCAATAGTTCCAAAATTAGTTTGGCGTGTCAATGGCTGATATTGGTATTTATTTTGAGAAATGTTTCCTAAAAAACTCCATTGCCATTTGGCCGATGCCTGATAATTAATATTCGTTTGAATATCAGCAAATGTTGGTGTGAAATTCGTTTGTGTTTCCTGACTTTTCACCAAAAGACTATTGTTACGATACCGAACTCCCGTTACTGCAGACCATTTTTTATTCTTAGAAACGGCATCTATCGAAAGGCTTCCGCCAAGAAAACTCGCTTCAAGATTAGCGCCAAATTTTACTGGTTTTCTATAGGTAATATCCAACACTGAAGATAATTTATCTCCGAATTTCGCCTGAAAACCTCCAGCAGAAAAATCAATATTTTGAACCAAATCGGTATTGGTAAAACTCAATCCTTCTTGCTGCCCCGAGCGAATTAAAAAAGGCCTATAGACTTCTATTTCATTGACATAAACTAAATTTTCATCATAATTTCCACCACGAACAGCATATTGTGTACTGAGCTCATTATTAGAATTTACCCCTGGTAAAGTTTTCAGTATATTTTCGATACCAGCATTGGCTCCAGGAATTTTTCGAATCACTTCAGGTTCAATGGTGGTAATTCCCTGTACTCTCTTTTTGTTTTTTGCAATAACGACAACTTCGCCCATCTGTTCCTCATGGTCATTCATCACCAAATTGAATTCATAATCTTCATTAGATTTTAAAACAATCGAAACAGTAGTCTTTTTTAAAGAAACATGCGTAAAAACAACTACTAGTTTTTGATTTGCAGGAACAGCCAAATCAAAAAAACCATTTGTATTAGATTGCGTTGTTTTACCAAGACAGAAAACATTTACGTTATCTACGGGTTGGTTATTTTTATCAAGAATAATTCCTTCTATTCTCGCTGATTGGGCTGATGTAGCAAGTCCAACACAGAAACAAAAGAAAACAAGTAATAATTTATTAGTCCTCAAATGGTTTGGTTTTTATTTTTTTTGACTTCTAAAAAAATGAGTTTCAAAGATAGTCGAATTTCCTACATTATCAATCACAACCACTTTTAAATCATTGGCACCTTCGGCTACAATTCCGTCGTTGAATTTGTGAATTATTTTTTTAGTTTTATTGTCATATTCGAATAAAATCCAATTTCCATTCAAATAACCATTATACGATTTTATACCTGACAAACTATCATTTACAGTAAGTTGAATCGTCTTTTGATCACTCAACCATTTTCCTTCAATAGGCTTCGCTATAGCAATTTTAGGAGCTATAGTGTCCATAATCAATGCATATTTCCCTAAGGTTTTCACTTTTGTATTAAAAACATTCTCTTTCTTATAGGTAGGATTGTAAGTTACTTTTTGACCTTCGATTAAACCTATAAATATTTTTTCTCTTTGAACTTCCGTATATTTATTGTCTTCTATAGAAATCGTAAAATTAGTATGCGCTGGAACAGTATCGTCATGAAGAAATAACGTGTCTTTTTTTACATCAAAATTCATATCAAAATCCTCATAAAAAGTTCCTGCAGGAAAGAAAACCGACATATTATCTTTGGCAAAATTACTGTCTTTGTTTGCTTTTACAAAATAGTTAGATACTATGGGTTCCTTCTCAATAATGGTAGACAATAAATCATATTGTATTGGAATAGAAACAGTGCTTTTATTGCCATTAAAATCCGAAACTTCAACACGATAAACCAAGGATAAATTCGGTGTTACAGTAACAGCTCCGTTATTTTCATCAGACTGAATAATGCTTAATCTGTATTTGTTTTTCATAAATAATTTCTGAACTCTTTGTTGTGTTTTCTTATATTTTGAATAATCGATAAGTGCATTTACATAACGCATTTCATCAAAAGAATATGTGTCGAATTGATACCCAAAAGTTGGTTTTCCATTAGAAAAAGATTGTACTTTGAAAACGCCGTTTTTATTAAAGGAAACATCATCGTAATCAAATGTGTTAATACCAAATCCTATTTTTCCATTGGCAATAACCTTTTCAGATAAATAAGTACCATCTTTTTGCAATGACAAATTAAGTAATAAGGGACGCTTGGAATGATTCACCGAAGTTTTTGTTTCTAATGGATATACATAAATGCCTGAAATGGTAGGCTTTTTGGTATCCTTAAGCATTTTATCAAATCCGAAAAACATAGGATTAATAATTTTTTCTGTTTTCGTATCTCGAATTTCAAAATGTAAATGTGGTCCCTCCGAACCTCCAGTGTTTCCAGAAAAGGCGATTATTTGACCTTTTTTAACGATCAATTCATCTGATTTTGGAAACAACTCTATTTCAAAAGATTTTAAGGCATAATGAGATTTTTTAATATACTCTTCAATAAGTCCATTTGCTATTTGTAAATGGCCATATACGGAAGTATATCCGTTAGGATGTGTTATATAAATAGCCTTTCCATTACCAAAAGTAGAAATTTTTATTCTTGATATATACCCGTCAGCAACAGCGTAAACTTTCAATCCTTCTTTCTGCAATGTTTTTAAATCAAATCCAGCATGAAAATGATTGGGTCTTAATTCTCCGAAATTTCCTGAAAGTTGCATTGGGATATCAAGTGGAGAGCTGAAATAATCTTTAGGATATTCGACCTGAGCAAAAAGAGAAGTGCAAAAAAATATAAGAAATATAAAAATTTTCATGAGTTTCATTTTTGCTAAGATAAAAAAAAGTAGTTAATAAAAAATTCATAAAAGAAATCAAATCACAACGTATTGAATTACATATAATTGATTTTTTTAACGTAAAAAAATCAATAAAATATTGTAATAATAAAAAGGAATACTAACTTTGTAAGATTAAGTAATGAATTAGAATTAATAATGAGTGTAATTGCAGAAATAATTGATACTCTTGAAAATAAGATTGAAAAACTTTTTATTAAATTAAAGAGTTTGGAGAAAATCAATCAAGATTTAAAGGTTGAATTAACAAAATCTGCACAAACCATACAAACTCAACATCAAGAGATTGAAGCGCTAAAAACGCAATATGAAACCCTCAAAATTGCTAATACATTATTAGGCAGTGACGATAATAAAAGAGATACAAAGCTTAAAATAAATTCATTAATTCGCGAAATTGATTACTGTATAGCACAACTATCAGATTAATAAAAGATATGGACGATAAGCTTAAAATTAAAATATCAATCGCAGACAGAGTTTACCCGTTAACGGTAGAACTGCTTCAGGAAGAAGGACTTAGAAGCGCCTCAAAGAAAATTGATGTGATGATAAAGCAATTTGAAGAAAATTATGCTGTTCGTGACAAGCAAGATGTTTTAGCCATGTGCGCTTTACAATTTGCTTCTCAAGTAGAACAAAAACAAATTGATAATGCGATTGATGGTGAAGCGACCATTGAAAGATTAAAAAAAATCAATGCGGTTTTAGATCAATATCTCGATAATTAAACGTTCTTTACATAGACTAAGATACTGCCTACATTAGTTCATATTTGGTAAACTCAACACTAACAATTTAGAATGAGCAAATCATCACTACTAAAGCATGCCACGCTCCGGCGAGGAAACTTGAACAGTGAGTTAGCTCAAAACTTGTCTTTCCGAGTTTATTCAAGCAACCTAATGTAGGCTTTTTTATATATAAATTTTAACAAACATGGACAACATATTAACGATCATTATTACTGGTTTTATAGGTATTGCAGGGGGGTTTGGAGTAGCCAAACTAATAGAAAAAAGCAATATTTCTAACTTAATTAAAAACGCAAAAAAGGAAGCCGCATCGATTCTAAAAGATGCTAATCTTGAAGCTGAGAACATAAAAAAAGATAAAATTCTTCAAGCTAAAGAAAAATTCATCGAATTAAAATCAGAGCATGAGCAAGTAATCCTTTCCCGTGACAAAAAAGTAGCAGAAATTGAAAAAAGAGTTCGTGACAAAGAATCTCAAATTTCTAATGAATTGTCTAAAGCAAAAAAAGTTAATGATGATTTTGAATCAAAAACTTTAGAATATACCACTAAAATAGAAGTTTTAGATAAAAGACAAGCTGAAGTAGATAAATTACACAAAAGCCAATTGCAACAATTGGAAGTAATCTCTGGTTTATCAGCTGAGGAAGCTAAAAATCAATTGGTAGAAGGATTAAAAGCTGAAGCTAAAAGCAAAGCAATGTCTCATATACAAGACACGATTGAAGAAGCTAAATTGACAGCTCAACAAGAAGCAAAGAAAATTATCATCAACACGATTCAAAGAGTTGGGACAGAAGAAGCAGTAGAAAACTGTGTATCTGTTTTCAATATTGAATCCGATGATGTAAAAGGTAGAATCATTGGTCGTGAAGGTAGAAATATTCGTGCCCTAGAAGCTGCAACCGGAGTTGAAATCATTGTAGACGACACACCGGAAGCTATTATTCTTTCTTGTTTTGATCCTGTACGCAGAGAAATCGCACGTTTGGCATTACACAAACTGGTAACTGACGGAAGAATTCACCCTGCACGTATTGAAGAGGTTGTTGCTAAAACAGCAAAACAAATTGATGATGAAATTATAGAAGTTGGTAAACGCACGGTTATTGATTTAGGAATTCATGGATTACATCCTGAATTGATTAAAGTTGTGGGACGAATGAAATACCGTTCTTCTTATGGACAAAATTTACTGCAACACTCCCGCGAAGTTTCTAAGCTTTGTGGAATCATGGCGGCTGAACTTGGTTTAAATGTTAAACTGGCTAAAAGAGCAGGTTTATTACACGATATTGGTAAAGTTCCAGATGCAGAAAGTGATTTACCTCACGCTTTATTAGGAATGCAATGGGCTGAAAAATACGGTGAAAAAGAAGAGGTTTGTAACGCCATTGGAGCGCACCATGATGAGATAGAAATGAAATCATTGTTATCACCGATTATTCAGGTTTGTGATGCTATTTCAGGTGCAAGACCGGGTGCGAGAAGACAAGTACTAGATTCTTACATCCAACGTTTAAAAGATTTAGAAGAAGTAGCCTACGGTTTTAGCGGTGTAAAAAATGCTTATGCTATTCAAGCCGGTAGAGAACTTCGTGTTATTGTAGAAAGCGAAAAAGTTTCTGATGAAAATGCAGCAAATTTATCTTTTGAAATATCACAAAAAATTCAAACAGAAATGACTTATCCTGGTCAAGTTAAAGTAACTGTAATCAGAGAGACAAGAGCAGTGAATATTGCGAAATAATCCTCCTCTAACCCCTCTCTGAGGGGAGTAAAAACGTATAAAATAGTAAGACTTATTGATTAAAAATCGATAAGTCTTTTTTTTAATCTCTAACTGAATTCTTCCTTGGATGAAAAGTGTTAATTACTTCTGTCAAAAACTTTCGATCAAGATGGACATAAATCTCTGTTGTAGTTATCGATTCATGTCCCAGCATTAATTGAATGGAACGTAAATCGGCTCCATTTTCCAGAAGATGTGTAGCAAAAGAATGTCGCAAGGTATGCGGACTGATATTTTTATTTAAATCTATTTTAGTGGCTAAATCTTTAATAATCGTAAAAATCATGGCTCGTGTCAATTGATTACCTCTTCGATTTAAGAACAACGTATCTTCAAATCCTTTCTTTATGTTCAAATGGATTCGCATCGTATTTTTATAAATTTGAATGTATTTTTGAGTTAAATTTCCAATAGGCACAAACCGTTGCTTATTCCCTTTTCCTGTGATTTTGACAAAACCTTCGTCAAAAAACAAATCAGAAATTTTCAAAGCTGTCAATTCAGAAACTCGCAATCCACAACCATAAAGGGTTTCAAGCATGGCACGATTGCGTTCCCCTTCATTAGTGGTTAAATCAATAGCCGAAATAAGAGTATCAATTTCAGTAACAGATAAAGTATCCGGAAGTTTTCGGCCCGTTTTCGGCGTTTCAATCAATTCTAAAGGATTGCTATCCCGAAAGTCTTCAAATATTAAATAACCGAAAAAACTTTTAAGTCCCGAAATGATTCTGGCTTGTGAGCGTGGATTAACTTGTTTTGAAACATCATAAATAAACTGCTGAATGGTTTCATCATCAATATATATTGGAGAAATAACGATTCCATTATTTTCCAGAAAAAGACACAAACGTTCTATATCGAAAGAATAATTTTCAATAGTATTCTTTGACAAACCCCGTTCAATTCTTAAATAAGACTGATAGCTTTTTATATAGGTATTCCAATTCATATCCCAAAGTAAAGCATTTTTTTGACATAAAAAACCTCCCAATTGGGAGGTTTCTGATATTGTAATTTTAAAATATTAGAAGTGTAATACAAACCCAATTAACCCTTGAAAAGCATTATCAGCTTTGTTATTGTCAAGGGTCGCATTATAACGAATTGCAGGCTCAATTGAAACATTGTCTCCAATAAATAAAGCATACCCCCCTTGAAAACCAATCCAGTTGGCATTATTTCCGCTTCCTGAAGTACCAGTAAAATCAATACCTACCGGAAACTGACTTACGATGTAATACTTAACTCCTATTTTATAACTAAAAGGATTATAACCATCACCATCGTCTGAGTAACCTAAACCTGCTTTTATTGCTAAATCTTTTATAACAAAATATCCTCCTTCTAAACCAACTGACCAAGCGGTGTTTCCTCCATTAACAGATAGTAAGGAAAACGAAGTATTTCCGGTAGCCCATGAACCAGTATTAGCTTCAATTAACCATTTTCCTTCTGCAGTTTGACCACCACCATTACTCATTTTTTTGTCTTGAGCACTCACAAATCCAAATGCGAATACCATCACTACTGATAAAATAATTTTTTTCATGATTTATCATTTAAAATTTATATACCCAAAGTTAGAAAAATCAACAATCGCATCAGATTTTACGCCAAAAAACTCGTTGATTGCTAAATTAATCCGTTTAAAAACAACAAAATAAGATTTAACTCATTGATTTTTAATTAATTACAAACTAGCCGATACTTATTAAAAACTTAAAAACACCTTCTCTTGAATCAAAAACTAAGTAAATATTATAAGTAATAAACATAAAAGTGTAATATTTCTTTACTTTAAGAGTTTTACTTTGTAGATTCAAATTATGGACAATAATTAAATATCAATATTATGAAAAAGACAATCTTAGTTACCGTTTTACTTCTAGCTATTTCAAGTAATATGCAAGCTCAATTAGTTAAGTTTGGAATAAAAGCTGGTTTAAATTATGCAAATCAAACTGGGTCAGATATCACAATTAACAATTCTAATTATAGCACTTCAGCTATTACGAGTTATCATGCCGGTTTAATCGCAGAAATTAAAATTATAGATAGTTTCTCTATACAACCTGAATTACTCTATTCTACACAAGGAGCGACTTACAAAAATGCTGTTACAGAGTTTAAAAATGAATTAGGTTATTTATCAATCCCCGTTTTAGCAAAAATCAATTTGAATAAAGTTGTGAGTATTGAACTAGGACCACAAGCTTCCTTTTTATTGAGCGAAAGGAATAATTTTGATGTAAAAGATGCAAATACTTTCGATTTTGCAGTTGTTGGCGGTTTAGGTCTAAATATTACTAACCATTTATTCATACAAGGACGTTATGGTTTAGGATTAACAGATGCTTCAAAAGATGCACAAGTTAAAAATTCTGTTGTTCAAGTTTCGGCAGGTATTAAGTTCTAAGAAATTAAAATAAATTATTCAAAACCGTTCCATAAATTGGAACGGTTTTTTTATTTTTACCAAAATAACATTTATGAAAATAAGTATCATCAACGGACCAAATCTTAATCTTCTTGGGAAACGTGAGCCAGAAGTTTACGGCAGCCTAACTTTCGAAGAGTATTTTACTACTTTACAAATAAAATTTCCTGCAATAGAATTCACCTATTATCAAAGTAACATTGAAGGTGAATTAATTGATAAAATTCAGGAATTTGGTTTTTCTTATGATGGCATAATTTTAAATGCCGGAGCTTACACCCATACTTCTATAGGAATTGGAGATGCCATAAAAGCGATTACGACTCCAGTAATTGAGGTACATATTTCGAACACATTTTCTCGCGAAAGTTTCCGTCATCAATCGTATATTTCTGGTAATGCAAAAGGAGTTATATTAGGCTTTGGATTAAAAAGTTATGAATTAGCAGTACAGTCTTTTTTGTAGTTTAAAAGAATAATCAAACAATATATTATAAACAAAAGGCACAAAAAATTTGCGCTTTTTGTCTATTGTCAAATTCATGAATTTGGTTCCACATGAATCAAAACGTGGCCTAATTCAGGAATTTCTTGTCTTAAAGTATCTTTTAGTTTATGGGCTAAATCATGTCCTTCTCTTACTGAAATGTTAGCATCTACTATGGCATGAAGATCAACATGATATTGCATTCCTGCTTTGCGAATGAAACATTTTTCAGTATCAATAATTCCCTCGACTTGAAACGAAACCTTTCTAATTTCATCAACTAAATCATCGTTCAGATGCTCGTCCATGATTTCTCCAAGTGCGGGTCTGAAAATAAGATAGCTGTTATACAATATAAAACCAGAAGCAAAAAGTGCTGCCCAATCATCGGCTGATTCATATCCTTTTCCTAAAATTAATGCAATAGAGATTCCTAAAAATGCCGCTACCGATGTTATGGCATCACTTCTATGGTGCCAGGCATCGGCACGTAATGAAGAACTATTCGTTTCTTTACTACGTTTCATCACTATACGAAACGAATACTCTTTCCAAATAATTATGGCACCAAGAACATAAAGCGTCCAAGATTCAGGCAATTCATGGGGTGTCCCAATATTATCAATACTTTCATATGCTATAATAGTTGCTGATGTTATCAAAAACCCTACAACCAAAAAAGTTATTAATGGTTCTGCACGACCATGTCCGTAGGGATGATTTTCATCTGCTGGTTTATTAGAATATTTGATTCCGAACAAAACTAAAAAAGAGGAAAAAATATCGGTGGTAGATTCTATTGCATCAGCCACTAAGGCATACGAATTACCAAAAAAACCTGCCAAGCCTTTTATAATTGCTAAACAAATGTTTCCTACTATACTAAAATATGTAGCCTTAATTGCTGTCTGTTCTTTTGACATTGTATTGTGTAATAATGAAATTAAAAATCGTTTAAAAATTCCTTTTTAAAATCTGAATTTACATATTCAAAAAGGAATCCTTAAACGATTATTTTTAATAATTAGAAATTTATGCTCGAATAATATTAGCTCCAATCGCTCTTAAGCGTTCGTCTATTCGCTCATAACCTCTATCAATTTGTTCTATATTTTGAATGGTACTTGTTCCTTTAGCTGAAAGGGCAGCAATCAATAAGGAGATTCCAGCGCGAATATCTGGTGAAGACATCGTTGTTGCTTTCAATTGTGATTTAAAATCATGACCCATAACTACCGCTCTATGCGGGTCACATAACATAATTTTTGCTCCCATATCGATTAATTTATCTACAAAAAACAATCGGCTTTCAAACATTTTTTGATGAATCAATACATCTCCTCTTGCTTGTGTTGCAACTACTAAAACAATACTCAATAAATCAGGTGTAAATCCTGGCCAAGGCGCATCAGCAATAGTAAGAATAGAACCATCGATATCCGTTTTCACTTCATACCCTTCTTCATGAGCAGGAATATAAATATCATCTCCTCTTCGTTCCAATGTGATTCCTAATTTTCTAAAAGTATTTGGAATAACCCCAAGATTGTCCCAACTTACATCTTTAATTGTAATTTCACTTCTAGTCATGGCTGCCAATCCAATCCATGAACCAATTTCAATCATATCCGGAAGAATTCTATGCTCACAACCGCCAAGGCTTTTAACGCCTTCGATAGTTAATAAATTAGACCCAACACCAGTGATATTTGCCCCCATGGAGTTCAACATTTTACAAAGTTGTTGCAAATAAGGCTCACATGCTGCGTTATAAACTGTAGTTTTTCCTTTTGCCAAAACTGCAGCCATAACAATATTTGCAGTTCCGGTGACGGAAGCTTCATCAAGTAACATATCAGTTCCCGTTAATCCTTTTGGAGCTTCAACACCATAAAAATGATCTTCTCTATTGTAACGGAATTTAGCACCCAGATTAATAAAACCTTCAAAGTGTGTATCTAATCTTCTACGGCCTATTTTATCTCCACCTGGCTTTGGAATATATCCTCTCCCAAAACGAGCCAATAATGGTCCAACAATCATAATGGAACCACGAAGTGAACCTCCTTCTTGTTTGAATGCTTCTGTTTCTAGATACTGTACATTAACATCATCTGCTTGAAAAGTATAAGAATCGGATGCGTTTTTCTGGATTTTAACTCCTAAATTTCCTAAAAGTGTAATTAGCTTATTGATATCAATAATATCAGGAATATTATTAATTGTAACTTTTTCAGGAGTCAAAAGAACTGCACACAAAATTTGTAATGCTTCATTTTTAGCTCCTTGTGGCGTGATTTCTCCTTTTAGACGAATGCCACCTTCTATTTTGAAAATTCCCATATTCTTTTTTTAAGGTTTAAGTTTCTAAGTTTCTAAGGTTCTAAGGTTATTCATAAGCTTTTCAACTTAGAACCTCAGTATCTTAGTGACTTAGCACCTCTTTTATTTTGGATTATTGTTTTTTACGAAAGGTTTTGGTTTACCCGTTTTTAAATTCTTATTGCTTAGAATTTTTGGTTGCCCAATAGGAGTGATTTTATTGGAAACTCGTTTATTAGTTCGCAATAAATCGGTAGTATTTAAAAGCTCTTCTGTACTTTGAAGTAAATTCAATTTACCATCGGATAATTCATATAAGTGTTCGAAAATAACATCATCCTTTACGGTATCTTTATTCCAACTCAAATAGGATTTTTTCATGTGATTGGCAATTACTTTTACCAATGCATTTTTCATTTCGCCATCTTCCCATTTATTAGCGACATCAATCATATATTTTATGTTGTTTCCATAATACCTGTATTTTGGAAAATTTTGCGGGTATTTTAAAACATCTGGTTTTAATTGCAAGACTTCACGAGATGGAATTGGATAGGGTGAATCAGCCACTAATTTAAAATCAGCCATGATAAAAATCTGATCCCATAATTTATGTTGAAAATCAGGAACATCTCGTAAGTGAGGATTCAAACTCCCCATCACCTGAATAATATATTTTGCTGCTTTGTTGCGCTCCACATCATCTTCAATCTTTGTAGCCTGATCAATCAATTTTTGCAAATGACGACCATATTCCGGAATAATTAAATGGGATCGCTCCGCATTATATTCCAAATGATGGACAGTATCGTTCGCGTTTTCTTTTATATATTTTGAATTCATATTCGAATGTATATTTTTTTGATCTTATATGCCACATTACCGAAGATTTAAATCATTCGAAATGTATCAAAAATTTATTTTATATTATAGGGAAATAATACCTTTAATCGTAGAAACTTCCTGGTATTTATCTACTATTTCTTGTGAATCTTTTACGGTAACGTCAACAGATATACTTGTAAATTTACCCGTTTTGGATTTTGTCGTTTTTATAACCGCTCCCATACAGTCAAAAGCCAACTCAACACGCTCTACATTATCATTTTCTGTTGGCACAATAAACTTAAATAAGTATTCTGCTGGCCATGTATTACTCATATCCAGCTCTACTTTTAATCTTTCGTAAAATTCTGCAGTCTCTTTTTCTTTATCGTTATCCATTTTCAATTTAAAAATAAGAGCAAATATACGGTTTCAAATGTAAATTTTGAATATTTGAAATATGATTTTTTGTCTAATTATGTTTTTACGGCAATCATTTTTTCAAATTCCAATAAGTTTGAGTAATTTCGCGCCTTATTTGTAAAAAGTGCAGAAAGAAATCATAGTTATCATTGGCGGTCCCGGAACTGGAAAAAGTACAATCATAGATGGATTAGTGGCAAATGGATATTGCTGTTATCCCGAAATTTCCAGACAAGTGACTTTAGAAGCTCAAAAACAAGGTATCGAACAATTATTCTTAACAAATCCTTTACTGTTTAGCGAATTACTTTTGGAAGGTAGAAAAAAACAGTTTCAAAGCGCACTTGAAGAACCGCATAAAATTGTGTTTATAGACCGTGGTATTCCAGATGTTGTAGCCTATATGGATTATATCGGTGACAGTTATCCATCCTTTTTTGACACAGCCTGTAAAGAATACAAATACACAAAAATCTTTATTCTTCCACCTTGGGAAGAAATCTACACGAGTGATACTGAACGATATGAAAACTTCGAACAGGCAAAAAATATCGACACACACCTTGTGGCAACTTATCAAAATTATGGTTACGAACTTATAGAAGTACCTAAAGATAGTGTTGATAACAGAATTCTTTTTATCTTAGATAAAATTTCTAAATAATTTAAGGATTACAAATTGGGATTTACGATTTTTTCATCAAGTATAAATTAAAATCTAATCCCGAAGCTTTGGGAACGAAATCTATGCCAGAAGCATTACAAATTCTTCAAAAGTATTGGAAACATGACAAATTTAGATCGCTGCAAAACGAAATTATAAATTCTGTTTTAAGTGGTGAAGATACTTTTGCGCTAATGCCTACCGGTGGCGGAAAATCAATCTGTTTTCAGGTTCCTGCCATGATCAAAGAAGGAATTTGCCTAGTAGTTTCTCCTTTAGTTGCATTAATGAAGGACCAAGTCGCCAATTTACAAAAACGAAATATTAAAGCGATTGCATTGACTGGTGGAATAAAGTCCGATGAAATGATTGACTTATTGGACAATTGCCAATTTGGAAATTATAAATTTTTGTATTTATCCCCGGAACGTTTGCAGTCAGACTGGATTCTCGAAAGAATAAAAAACCTACCTATCAACCTGATTACAATTGACGAAGCACATTGTGTTTCACAATGGGGACACGACTTTAGACCTGCTTATTTGAAAATCTCTGAATTAAAAAAGCATTTCCCTAAAACCCCTTTCTTAGCTTTGACCGCAACGGCAACACCTAAAGTTAAAGAAAGTATCATCACTGATTTAGGATTGCATAATCCAAAAATTTTCGAGAAGTCATTTGCACGGGAAAATATAGCCTACATGGTTTTTGAAGTCGAAGACAAACTTTTTAGAATAGAGCAAATTCTGAAAAAAAACCCTCAGTCCTCTATAATATATGTAAGAAATAGAAAATCGTGTTTGGATATTTCCTCACAATTACAATCTTTAGGATTCAAAGCAACGTATTATCACGGCGGACTTACGTCCAAAGAAAAAGATAAAAACATGCAGTCTTGGATGAATGAAACAACACAAGTTATTGTTGCTACCAATGCGTTTGGGATGGGAATTGATAAAGCCAATGTAAAAACAGTTATCCACATTCAGCTTCCTGAAAATTTAGAAAATTATTACCAAGAAGCTGGACGTGCCGGAAGAAATGGCGAGAAAGCTTATGCCGTATTATTAACCAGTCCATCAGACATTATTCAAACTGAAAATCAGTTCATTAATGTCCTCCCCGATAAAAAGTTTTTGAATCTAATGTATGTCAAACTTTGCAATTATTTTCAGATTGCATACGGAGAAGGAATCGACGAGCAATTTACTTTCAATTTGCATCATTTTTGTCTAAAATATGAGTTTCCAACATTGAAAACCTATAATGCCATGCAGTTTCTGGACAGACAAGGAATTATTAGTTTATCTCAAGAGTTTTCTGAAAAAATTACATTGCAATTTCTTATTCCTTCCAAAGAAGTGATTCGTTACATGAGTTTAAATCCAAATGATGAAGAAATCATTTTAGCAATATTGCGAACGTATCCTGGAATTTATGAAATGCAAACTGCCTTCAATATAGAATTGATTGCAAAAAAGTCAAATCATGCCACAAATAAAATACAAGCAGTTTTACATAAATTGAAAGAAAAAGACATTCTTGAATATCATTCAAAAAATAATGATGCGACTTTAATTTTCAACGAAGTTAGGGAAGACGAAAGAACCATTAGTCGAGTTTCTAAATATTTAGAAAAGCAAAACGAATTAAAAAAGGAACAACTTAAAGCAGTCCTGTTTTATGTTAATGAAAAGAAAGTTTGTAAGAGTAAATTGATTTTGGATTATTTTGGTGAGAAGACAAACGTTGATTGTGGAATTTGCTCCTATTGCATTACTAAAAAAAATAGAAAATTAGACATAACTTCACTTTCGAAAGCCATTATTACCTTGCTACAAACAGAAGATTTAAATTCCAGAGACATTCAAAATCGCACTAAAAATAGCCCAGATGACATTATCTTTGTGCTGCAACATTTATTAGAAAACAACACTATTTTGGTTAAACCAAATAATAAATATACTTTAAGATCATAATGGAAAAATTACGAATTATTTTTATGGGAACCCCAGAATTTGCCGTTGGGGTTTTAGATACTATGGTAAAAAACAACTATGAAGTTGTGGGTGTTATGACAGCAGCAGATAAACCTGCCGGTCGCGGACAAAAATTAAAATATTCGGCGGTAAAAGAATATGCGCTTGCCAATAACCTTACTTTATTACAACCTGCAAACCTAAAAGATGAAGCTTTTTTATCGGAATTAAAATCTTTGAATGCCAATTTACAAATTGTAGTTGCTTTCAGAATGTTACCAAAAGTAGTTTGGGAAATGCCTTCATTAGGAACATTCAATCTTCACGCTTCGCTACTACCCAATTATCGTGGAGCAGCTCCAATAAATTGGGCAATCATAAATGGAGAAACAAAAACGGGTGTGACTACATTTTTTATCGATGATAAAATTGATACTGGAGCAATGATTTTAAGTTCGGAAACACCAATCTCGGCGACTGAAAATGCAGGACAATTGCACGATCGATTAATGGATTTGGGAAGTACGACCGTAATTGAAACTTTGGAAATGATTGAAAAAGGAAATGTAACGACCATTATTCAAAAAGATGATGCTGATATTAAAACAGCATACAAGCTAAATAAAGAGAATTGCAAAATAGATTGGACAAAATCAGCTTCAGAAATAAATAATTTGATTCGAGGTTTGAGTCCTTATCCAGCTTCTTGGTGTTTCTTTGGAGACAAAAATGAAGAATGGAATGTCAAAATATATGAAGCAAAAATCATCTCGGAACATCACAATTATCCTGTTGGTAGTTTGATTTGTAACAAGAAAGAGATGAAAATTCCTGTAAAAGATGGATTTATCCAAGTACTCAGTTTACAGTTTCCGGGAAAAAAGAGAATAAGTACTGCGGAATTGTTAAATGGGATGTCTTTTTCTGAAAACGCAAAAGTCTATTAACATCAGTAAAAACGGGTGTTTCAATAATTTTAACAAGAAATAAGCCTTGTTTTATGAACAAAAAAAATAAGTTATTAACAAAACAAACTAAAATAACACAAAACGCTTGCAAGGAACGGATTTCCTACTAAATTTGTGTATTAACAATTTTTTTAACCAACAATTAATAACTATTTATTATGAACAAATCAGAATTAATCGATGCTATCGCTGCAGATGCAGGAATTACAAAAGCTGCAGCTAAATTAGCTTTAGAGTCATTTTTAGGAAATGTAGGCGGTACTTTGAAAAAAGGTGGAAGAGTATCTTTAGTAGGTTTCGGATCTTGGTCTGTTTCAGCTAGAGCAGCTAGAGACGGAAGAAATCCTCAAACAGGAAATACTATTCAAATCGCAGCTAAAAATGTTGTGAAATTTAAAGCTGGTGCAGAATTAGAAGGAGCGGTAAACTAATTTGAGTTTTCCAATATAATCAAAACCTTCCACATGGAAGGTTTTTTTATGCATTTGAACGACTTTCTTTGGTTTTTTTGAAATTTTATTCTTAAATTTAATAAAAAAAGTAGCCGTTATGATTTCAGAAAAATTAAAAAAAGGACATCTACTTATAGCAGAGCCTTCTATATTTGGAGATTTATCATTTAGCCGATCAGTAATATTATTAGCAGACCACAATAAGGAAGGTTCTGTTGGTTTTATTATAAACAAACCTTTAAAATATACCATCCACGACTTAATACCGGATATAGACGCTCGATTTAAAATCTACAATGGTGGTCCAGTGGAACAAGACAATCTTTATTTTATCCATGATATTCCAGAACTGATTCCTAATAGCGTAGAAATTTCAAATGGTATCTATTGGGGTGGTGATTTCGAATCTGCGAAAGAGCTTATCAATTCTGGTAAAATAAGAAAAAATAACATTCGCTTCTTTTTAGGGTACACTGGCTGGGAAGAAGACCAACTAGAAACCGAAATGGAATGTAATTCTTGGATAATTACTGAAAATAATTATGAAAATAAAATCATAGGAAAATCACCCGCTCATTTCTGGAAAGAACAAATCATGGAATTAGGAGGAGAATACCTTATTTGGTCAAATGCTCCAGAAAATCCTTATTTAAATTAAATACTATTTACAGCCTCGTTCAATTTTCCAACTAGTTCATTAGCTAATTTAGCTGTAAACTCTTTTTTACGGTATTTAGTTATAGGCTGGATTCCTTTTATAACATTTGTGACAAACAATTCGTCAGCTTTTTGAATATCAAATGGAGAAATTACTTCTTCAACAACCTCAAGATTTTCTATCTTTTTTGCCAAACCCAATATTTGTTTTCTCATTACACCATTCAAGCATCCTTCGGAAACAGGAGGTGTAATCAGTTTATTCCCTAAAAGCATAAAAATATTTCCTTGCAAAACTTCAACGACATTCTTACTGTCATTTAACAAAATACAATTGTCTAATCCATTTTCGTTAGCATAAATACTACCCGTTATGTTTATAATTTTATTTGTTGTTTTTATAGAAGACAGCAATTGTTTTGTCACATAAAAGTCTTTATACAAATCGACTTCATATTCCTTTTGGTCAATTGAATACAAAGTGTTTTCTAGTGCTATTGTATGAATCAAAAAAGAGATTGTATTGCTCAAAGGTAAATAATAGCCTCCATCATTTCTATAAATAGTAATTCTGGCCCTTGAAGAACGCTCTAGTTGATTAACTTTAACTACTGACAGGATTTGCTCTTCAAAATATTCCATGGTAAAATTCATCGGGATTTCCATTCGAACCACACGCATAGATGCCATTAATCTAAAATAATGATCTTCTAAAAAAAGAATTTTATTATTTATTATTTTAACTGTTTCGAAAACGGCATCACCATATAAAAAAGCGCGGTTCTGTGTCAATATATTAGCATCTTGAGACACTATAGTTCCATTAAAATTAATCATAAAAAAAGCCCTAAATTTTGTTTAGGGCAAATATAAGTCATAAAATATGATTTTACTATACAGAACCAATTAGATGTTTCAAATCTGAAATTTGATTTTCCCATAGCTGAGTTGCTTCATCAACTTCATCTTTGGATGCAAAATCAACAACCATTAATGAGACATCTTTAGTTAGTTCATCAACTAAAATATGTAATTCAAAAAAATATTCCGTGTCTTTACTGTTTTCGTCAACCCACTTGAATTTTACTTTTTCACCAGACTTCTTAGAAGCAAGTCTTGCTTTTTCTTCGGAATCATTCCAAATGAAAGTGAAAAATTCTCCACGAGAATTTACGTTGTCGGCAAACCACTCCGATAAACCGGATGGAGTCGATATATATTGATATAATAATTGAGGCGAAGAATTTATAGGAAACTCGATTTCGTAACGTACTTTTTGATCCATGAGCTACATTTAATTTTTGTGAAATATAAGAATATAAGTCCGAAAAAAAAGGATTTTTAAAAATATTTTTTTTTCTTGAAAAAACACTTGCAACCTGTAATATTATTTTTATATTTGCACCCGCATTCAGGGCTGGTTATCCACCCTCGATCATGGCGAGATAGCTCAGTCGGTTAGAGCGCAGGATTCATAACCCTGAGGTCCCGAGTTCAAATCTCGGTCTCGCTACAGACTTAAAGTCAAGTAAATCACGGATTAGTGTCAACTAATCCGTTTTTTTATGTCTAGTATTTTATTACTTTTACAAAGAGTACACCAAAACGTACACCAAACAGTACACCCTTTGATCCAAAAAAAATATTCAGAG
The DNA here is from genome assembly GCF_048158525.1 of Flavobacterium algoris. Lineage (NCBI taxonomy): Bacteria > Pseudomonadati > Bacteroidota > Flavobacteriia > Flavobacteriales > Flavobacteriaceae > Flavobacterium > Flavobacterium algoris. The sequence continues at coordinate 15,469 of NZ_JBLNKT010000025.1, read as the reverse complement.
CCTAGAATTTATATCGGAGGAGTTGATATCACTTTATGGAATCAACTATCAAAAGAAGAGTAAAACGCTGCGCTTTCAAAGGATTGGTACATTTAATACAAATTTATTGACGAGGCAACTGGTAAACTAAAGCGCATGCCTAATATAAAAGGAGGTGCAAATCGATTTAAAACAAAAAAGAAAAGACTTCATATTTTCAATCAGTTAAGAGATTCGTTAGAATATCTTTTAGAAAAAGGATTAAATCCTTACACTGACCCTGATTTAACCTTGCTTCAAGATGAAAAAGCTACTAGCACCACAAAACCTATTATAGCTATACCGCAACCCGCTGTTGAAGCCGTAGCTATTATTGAACCTTTAATCAATATATCAGATGAACCCATTTTGTCTATAAAGGAGGCTTTTGAATATGCATTAAAAATCAAGAAAAAATCACTTAATGACGTCTCTTTTATAAATTATAAGGGAAGAATTGGATATGCAAATGAAAACTGCACATTAAGTTAAGCTACATTTTTGTAATTAATTTGATTGTTAAATTCTTCAATAGTTGCATAATTCAAAGCAGAATGTCTCCTTTTTCTGTTGTACCAAATTTCAATGTATTCAAAGATTTCTAGTTTCATTTGTTCTTTAGAAATTAGTTTGTTTCCATAAATCAATTCAGTTTTCAAGGATTTAAAAAAGCTTTCCGCTACTGCATTGTCCCAACAATTTTCCTTGCAGCTCATACTACGGGTTATTTTTTTATAGAAATCAAGAACATTTACAAATTTTTTGCTTGCATATTGAACACCTCTGTCGGAATGAAAAATCAAACCTTCCTCAATATTTCGGTTTTTAATCGCCATTTTCCAAGCTCCAAGCGTAGTTTCATCTGTACTCATTCCATCGCTTAAACTCCAACCTATAATTTTTCGGTCGTATAAATCCATAATCGTTGTCAGGTATACAAATCCCTCCTTGGTTTGGATGTAGGTAATATCCGAAACCCAAGCTTTTGAAGGCATTTTTACAATAAACCCTCTGTTTAATATATTTTCAACGATTAAATAATTATGATTTGAGTTGGTCGTTACTTTGAATTTCTTGCTTAATTTACTTCGTAAGCCTAGCTGTTTCATATATTTTGCTACACTAATTGCTTCGCCTGTTCGAGCAAAGCTCTCGGGTCTTGAAATTTTATAACCAATACTCCAAAGTTCTAATGTTATTCTAGGACTTCCGTATCGCTGTTTGGATTTAAAATAAATCAATATTATCTGTTCTTTTATGGCGATTTTTCGTTGCTGTCTTGCAGTGATTGTTTGTTTTTTCCATCGGTAATAACTTCCACTACTCACTTGTAGAACTTTGCACATTTTTTCAATCGGGAATACTTGTTCATTGTTTTTAATGAAACTATAAATCATCGACCGCTCTTGGAAAAAATGCCGATTGCTTTTTTTAATATATCTCGCTCTAACTCGGCATCTTTTAGTCTTTTCTCCAATTCGTGAATTTTTTCTTGTTCAGGACATAGTTTTAAATTCCCTTTTCCTGGAAAACTTCCCTCTCCAAACTCCTCGAACTCTTTGCGCCATTTGTACAACTGTGGTGCTGTTACTCCCAATTCTCTGGCGAGTTCTGATACATTTGTTCTATCATAACTCAATTGAACGGCTTTTTCTTTAAAAGCTTTATCATAAATTTTGCGGACTTGTTTCATAGGCTAAAATTAAGATTATTTCTTAACTTAATGTGATGGCTAAGTTAGCATGTCCAAGGAGTTCTGCCAATACAATAGTTTAAAGATGGAAAAGTTCTAACCGTTGATAATTGTGTAGGAATTATTTTCTACACAACTAAATTTTGAAAGGTAAGTTGTTCAGGATTACTTCTCCCATCCTGAAATTAATATATATATTAAAATGACACAAATAAACTGTTGTTTTAGATATAAAAAACATGTCTTTCTTTTTTATATCGATAGAAATATCGATATTCGTAATAAACACAGGGGAACAATGAATGACTATTTAATAGGTATAGGTAAGAGAATTAAGGATATTCGAAAAGCCAACAAAAAAACCATCAGTACAGTAGCTAGTTCAGCTGAGGTGAGTAACGGTCTTATTTCCAGAATTGAAAACGGGAGAACCATTCCTTCCTTGCCGGTTTTACTCAATATCATCAATGCACTCGAAATCAACGTTTCAGATTTTTTTGAGGGTATCCCTAAACCTTCAGAACTGAGTTATATTGTTTCTCGATGCGAAGAAAACGCAACGATAGAAAAGGAAGATGAAGCCAGAGGCTTTACCTATAAATATATTTTTGGAAAACAGCTGTCAACTATAGGCTTTGAAGCTGTTTTATTAGAAGTTGAGCCCAACTCACAAAGAGACAAAGTAGAAACGGATGCCTATGAATTCAAATACATGATTACTGGAGAATGTTTTTATAACATTGGAGAGGAAGAAGTACTTTTAAAGGAAGGAGATTCTCTTTTTTTTGATGGTAGAATTCCTCATGTTCCTATCAACAGAGGGAATATTTCTGCTAAAATGTTAGTACTTTACTTTTTTTTTAACACTCAAAAAGAATGATTTTTTTTTAAAAACTCCCCTTTTTAGTATATCAAAAAGGAGAGTTCAACAATAAAAACAAACAAAAAATCATAAGAGAATCGCTCTTAATTCATTTAAACTTTCTATAATGTATGTTGGATTGGCTTCTTGAATTTGAGCTCTGTTTTGAGCTCCGGTTAATACACCAACAGTAATACCACAATGGGCATTTTTCCCCTCTTCAATATCAATAGCGGAATCCCCAACTTTCATCACTTTTTCAGCATCATATATACCTGCATTTTTCATGGCTAGAAGAATCATATCTCCTTCTGGCCGTCCATTTTCTACATCATCTGCAGTAACTAAACCATCAATGGTTTCGCCTACAATCCATCCTAATTTCTCTAATAAAAAAAGAGCCGTTGTACGGTCATAACCCGTATTTAAAACTACTTTAATACCACTATCCCTTAACTCTTTAAAAAGTGACTCAGTACCTTCAAAAGTTTTAATTTCCAAGGTTATATAAGCCTCTTTTAGCGCCGTTTTAAATTTTGAAAAGGCAATATTAGCAATTAAACCTATTGAAGTCAAGGTAGTACTCTCCTTTAAAACATCTGTTATCGCCTGATGTTTTTCTTTTCCTGCTGCATATTTTAAAACCTCCTCTAAACTGACATTAAATCCTTCATCATTAATTACTTTTTGCACTGTTTTATAAACAACGTTATCTTCATTTACTGTCGTTCCGGCCATATCAAAGACCACTAATTCTATTCTTTGCTTCATTCTTTCGTATTAAAAATTTTATCTATATTTTCTTTAGAAAATCCGGCACTAGCTGTCATTCCTTTTCCGCCTATTCCTGTTATGATATGAATATTATGATCTATTGTATGCTCAAAAACATCCTTAGTTTTACATTGCGAATACATGCCATACCATCTGCTTTGAATTTCATAATTGGGTAAATCAATGATTTTTTTGGCTTCTTCGATCATAAAATTATCAATATCCATGTCTAAATCAAAACCCAAATCATCACTATCTTTAGCATCAGCATACTGATGGGAATCGCCCAAAATAACCGAGCCATCTGCCGCTTGTTTGAATAAGAGATGTACGCCCCATTTTTTCTCTGAAGAATTTGGATCTTCATTTGCTTTAATTGATTTAAAGGAAGGACATTCATAAAAGGCCTCATATCGTCTAATAGATAAACCCGTAAGGATAGAACCATCAAGTGTATAATTTTGTTGAGGTTTGGTTTGCATCATTTGCAACTTAGAAACCTCTAAATCACTCTCATTAAATAGTTTTGGAAACAAATTTTTAAACTCATTCCCATTACAAATAATCACTTTACTGGCTAAAAAAACCGTATTAGCAGCACTCAAAAGAGAGACTCCCTTTGAGGTCGATTCACAATTAATAATACTGGTGTTCGGGATTAGTTTTAGCCCCATATTCTGAATCATAAACTCTTGTAACCTGTAAATCATCGTTCGCGGTTCTACAGTAACTTCTTCCGGAAAAAACAATCCTGCCTTGACATAATTAGAACGCAAACCGGGATACTTATCCAAACATTCTTGTTTAGTCAATAAATAGGATTGATAATGATTCGATTGATTAATTTGGGACAACTCTTCAATTAATTGCACTTCTTCCTCATTCGAAGCCAAATAAACTGATCCCTTTTGACGAATTGAAATATCAAATTGACTTTGAATTTCTTTATAAATTGCTAAGCTTTCTCTTCCGTAAGCCTGCCATTTTGAGTCCATTCCTGAGGGAACTACTTGTCCAAAATTTTGAATGGTCGCTCCTTTTGGCATTTTATCTTTTTCTATAATGGCAACCTGAAGTCCTTTTTTTAAGGCATGATAGGCATGAAAAGTACCTAAAACTCCGCTGCCAACAACTATAAGATCATACATTGGTTTCATCTAATACTAATTTATAATTGACACTACTTTTTTTATGTGTTTTAAATTTCCCTTTTAAGTAAAGAATTGAACTGATTGTTACCACAAATCCGATACCTGCAACCGCATACGCGCTATATGTGAAAAATTCAATCCAAGACAAACCAGATTGTCCAAAATTTTTATACAACAAAACAACAACGCTTCCTAAATAGCCAAAGGCATCTGCTAGGTAAATAAGGAAGCCAGCATTGCCTTTGATCCGGAAAGCTCCTATAAAACGATCAAAAAACAGGCAGTTGAAAGGCACATAACAAATGTATAATCCAAATCCTGAAACAACCATCCAAGTGAATGGCGCTATATTTCCACTATGGAATAAATAGGTTGATACACCTAATGAGATGGAACCTAGCAAAAGCAAAAATTGGTAAAACAATAATGCTTTCATATTATCCTTAAAATAAAATGCAAAACCTAACACCAATAATACAATACAAGCGACCCATGTTTCAGAACTAGAATAAACCGATATATCGCCTTTATACCCCATTGAATCCCATAATTCACGCGAGAAATTATCCCTGAAATCTCTAAAAGAAGTCAGGAAAGTGTAAAACAAAACCCATATCGTTATTGGAAATGCAAATTTCAATACTAATTTTTTTCTTTCTTTTCCTGTCATCGGGATACGCTCGGAGCGGAGCTCAATATCTTCTTGTGTAGGCTTTGGGATTCGCTCCAATAACCAAGCAAAAAACAATAAGGGCAGAACAAATAATGAACCTGTAATGGCTGGCATCCAAAGCTGGGAAAATCCCCAAGAAGTCATCACGAAAAGTCCAACTGATTTCACGACACCACTAGAAACTATGAAACTAGTGCTTAAGGCTACCCCCAATATCTCAGTGAATTTTCGACCTTCCAGATACGAGAAAACAATTCCCCAAATCATTCCTAAGGGAACCCCATTCAGGAACATAAAAACAACATTAAACGGTTGGGGCACCAAAGCAAATAAAACCAAAGCCATTTCCGCCATGAGGATTAATCCCAGTAAATAATATACCCGTTGATTTACTTTTAATTCGGAAACTACTTTAATTCCAATAAATTTAGAAAGCGCATAACCCAGTACTTGTGCGATGATTAGAATAATTTTATAATCAATATGAAACACTTCCATCCCTTCAAATGTGGCTACACTAAAGGGTTTTCTAAAAGCATACATGCAAAAGTAAGCTCCGAATGAAGCCAGTGAAGCGTTCAATAAAAATGGAATATTCGATTTTTTTACTGACTTTTGCATTAGTCTTTAAATAGATCTACCGCGTTTCCCTTCATTTCTGTGTCTTTCAATTTACTATCTAAAACCTCTAAAACGGTTGCTGCGATTTGGTTTGTGTACAATTGCTCCTTTTTCGCTTCTCCTATTGCTTTTACATTAGGTCCTAAAATAGCCATCCATGTTTGGTCAGCTCCTTTAACACCATTTCCATGATCTGTCCATTTAGAATCCTTTTCAACGCCTGTACCTCTACCATGATCTGTAGTAATTATAAAATAGCTGTTATTTTTATAAAACGGATCATTTTGAACATAATTCCATAAATCTTCAATTAAGGCATCGGTGTTATGCATTGATTTTGTGTACAAATCAAAAAAACCTGCATGTGCAAAATCATCGGTTTCTCCATAAGAAATATAAACTAATTTTGGATGACTCTTTTTAATGTATTCTTTAGCAAAATGATGCGTAAATACGTCTAAACGAACCTCTTCGAATATAATTGGTGCTTGACGCTGTATCTCGTTTAAAAACTTTTCTTTTTCATTTAAAACGCCCTTAGCATCCATATAACCAGCATTTACCGGAACACCGCTTCGTTTATCGTTTATTATGTATGGAAAAACATCCCAGCTACCAAAAGCAGCAACTTTACCTTTATAGTCCTCCGAATTATTTGCTTTTTCTAAGATGGTTACATTTTTATTGTATATTTTGTCATTGCTTTTTACGTTTTCATCATCTGCTTTTCCGGTTAGAATCTCATTATATCCAGGATATGAAAAAGCCATTTTGTTAGTTAAGTTTACCTTACTATCCTTGTTTCGATTACCATGTAATTGTCCTTCTTTGGCAATCGTATTCCAGAAGAAAGGCATTAACAAGGTTCTGTTTTCTTCAGTTGAGTTTCCGACAAATTTTTTGGTTAACAATGCTTTATCCTGAGCATAAGAACTATTCAACAAAACAGGATCTATTCCTGTAAAAACATCTTGCCAGCGTACGCCATCTAAGGTGATTAAAAATACGTTAGCTTGCTTTTCTGCTTTTTGTTGTGCTTGAGTTGTTCCTAAAAATAACAAGGCAAATAGGCTCGTTAGTACAATTGATTTCTTCATTTTATTCTATTTTTTGATGTTCTACTGCCATTAAACTTTCTTAAGATTGATCTTTTACTGATTACATTCACTTAACTCCGATTGCATATCAATAACATGCTCTTGCACAATCGGAATTGATTTGGCAAAAAAAACTACAAACTTTATCACGCTTGTTGGCTCAATATTCTTATTGTGACAAGACCACAGGGAGCAAATCTCTATGGTCATGAAATTTTTTAGTAGTGTAATCTTGATTATTTAAGCAACCACATTTTAGCATTTATATCATCCGATCCTCCATATTGAGTACTTAATGCAGCCTTAATATTAATGCTGTTAGTTTCAAACTCACTTTGTGGATATTTCCAACGATTGGGAATGCGTGAGCCATTTTTGTTTGCTGGTCCTACGTTAAATACAGGTATGCCCGTTCTTCTATAATTGAAATAAGATTCTCTTTCTGAATTTTGAAAGAAAGCGACATATTTTTGACTTAAAATTTGCGTCAATCCATCCGCTGTATTTCCCTTATAAACAATATTTGAATTCGCTAAGAAATTGTTGATATCACTTGTACTAATAGAATAAAAGTTCATGGAAGCTTTTATACCTTGATTATAATGGCTGGCGGCGTCCCCTGCAATCCAACCTCTGTTGATTGCTTCAGCTATTCCGAATTCCTGCTCTGCGAAACCAATTAAGATATAATCTTCTCCGCTAAAAGTGCTGTAATATCTTTTTTGATTTGGATATGATAATTTCCCCTTATCAGAAGCAACTTGCATAGCTCCTTGATCATCACCAGTATAAGCCGGAACATACGCATTCAAGCTTAATGGATCATTTGGATTATAATAAAAAGTTGCAGCATCCACTACCTTATAGATTCTTGGGTCATTATTTTGTTTTAAAATATCTAAATAGGTACCCGCCATAATATTTCTGTTTCTGTTGAAACCAAAATTACTTGGGTTTAATGCATATTGGTTCCCATTCTCATCAGCAAAATGACGTGCTAAATTATCAGCTATACCTGTCATCAATGGATATTTTTCTGGATTAGATATAATCTGGCTGAACTGAGATTTTATATTAATTTCAGACTCTTTTTTACTCAAACTGATTAAAACTCTTACACGAAAAGAATTAATCAATTTCTGCCATTTGTTTAGATCACCCCCATATAAAAAATCACCTGAAATATTTCCTGTTCCTACTTCTCCTTTTGCAATTATAATTTGATCGTTTGCAGCATCTAAAAGAGATAATATCGAAATATAAACCTCTTTTTGGCTATCATATTTAGGCTCTGTGATTGCAACGTCACTAGTCGCTTGCAGTGCTTCAGTCATTGGAATATCTCCAACTCTTTTTGTCATATAATCTAAAAAATAAGCTTTAAAAAATTTAGATAAAGCTCCATATTTATTTTTCGTACCTAATTTAGAAGCTTCTTTTTCCATAGCTACTACATTGGACATCGTAGTATATCTGAAAGCTGCAGAACCCCAGTTATAATCTTGTGATCCATAATAATCAAAAGATATTGCCCAAAATTGATTGTCTCGCTGTGCTGCAGACCAAGGCCCTTCATCTAGGTTATTCATTACTCTTAAGACCTCTGACAACAACATTGATGGAGGAACGCTCGTCGCTTTATTTGGATCACTAGCCAATTCATCAAAATTAGTACAAGAACTAATGATGAATAGCAATGCAACCGCGAATAATGTTTTATAATTATTTAATGTTTTCATTTTTTGTACTTTTTAAAATTTAAAATTTAAGTTAAGACCATAACTTTTTACAGTAGGTGTTTGCAATGGTGAAGTACCTTCATTTAGAAATTGATCTAAATCTATATTCTTATTTTTAGAGAAATACAATAAATCTCTTCCGATTAAGGATACTGAAGCTGAGTTTATAAATGAGCTCTTTAATACTGATTGTGGTAAATTATAAGTGATACTTACTTCTCTTAATTTAAAGAAAGTTTTGTCAATAATGTTAGCGGCTGTTCTTCCATTGTAAGATTTAGAAAAATCCTGATAAAACATTTTTGTAGTATTTGGTGCGTAGGTTCTGGTATCTGTTAATGTATTTCCTTGACCATCGGTTACTAAAGAACCTCCTGTCACCACTACTCCATCAGTTACATATGATTTTATACCTATAACATCATTTGCTCTTTCTGGTGTATCACTACCCTCATGAGTTCCACTTTGCCACATTTTTTCGTTTACATAATTTTCTATTTTCCCACCATATCTACCATCAAAACTAAAGTTCAATGCGAAATTTTTGTATTTAACATTATTGGTCACCCCTAATGCTCCATCTGGTGCTTTATTACCAATTTTTGTTTTATAAGAGTTCAACAAAGGTTTTCCATCACCACCGACTATTAATGCGCCTGTATTAGATCTCATGAAATCATTGATATAAAATCCGTCTACACGATCTCCAATTTTGATTAAACCATTATTGCTGATTCCATCATATACTCCTTTCAGATACTCTTTATAAGTAGACCAGTTCACAATAAAATCCCAACTAAAATTCTTCGTTTTTATGGGTTTAACAAAGAAAGAAACCTCTGTTCCTTTAGTGTCGGTTGTAATTCCATTCGCTTTACTTCCTAAATAACCTGAAGCTGCTGAATAACTTAAATTAAAAATTTGTGGGCCATTAGTATTTTTGAAATAAGTGATATCAAAACCAAATCTGTTTTTGAACATTCTAGTTTCTAACCCAATTTCATTGGAAGAGTTAAACGCTGGTTTCAAATTAGGATTCGCTAATATTTCTCCAACATATGCAGCATTATAGGTCTTTCCATCAATTGTAAATGGATCTCTTAATCCATAAGTATTTTGATTGCTGTAGATATCCAATGAACCGCCTACTTTAGCGAAGGAACCTCTTAGTTTTAAAAAATCAACAGTAGGAATCTTGATAATTTCACTTAAAACGGCACTCACGGCTACTGATGGGTAAAAGAACGTATTATTCTGTTTTGGTAATCGGGAATCTTTGTCAAATCGTCCTGTAGCTCCTAAAAACAAGAATGATTTATAAGATAAATCTAAAGACCCATAAGCACTGTTAGTTTCAAAATGACTGTTATAATTAGTAGGTTGTACTGGACTTTGTGTGTTACTCAAATTGTATAAACCCGGAACAATTAAATAATTAGTCGTTGCAAAAGAATTTCTGTACTTCTCGGTATTATTATTTAAACCAACTGTAGCTTTGATGTCAAAATCACCAATGCTTTTATTATAATTCAACATTAAATCAGAATAATTTTTGAATTTATAATCATTTTGCTCTTTGTAGTCCCCTTGTGCTTTTTCTCTGCCATAGGTAGTCATAGAATAAGGAAATTTTTCATTGCGAAACAAATTGCTTACCGCCATATTTGTTCTTAATATAACATCAAAATTGGAATTGAATTTATGGTTAACACTAACTTGTCCGGAATAATCATTTTTATAATAGCCTCTCAACCATTCGTAAGCCATGAAATAAGGATTATTATAACGGGTATATTCAAAATTTTTCTGTTGTAAACCTTCCTTTCCATCTTGCCAGTAATTCCTTAAATCACGTACATCATAATCAGCTCCACCCCAAATAATCATATTGTATAAATAACTGTTTGGTCCATAAGTTACATTTGGATTGTTAGGTGAAGTCTGAAAATTGAAATTAGAACTAGCATCTACCCATGTATTATCACTAAGATTATACCTTCCGCTTAAATTGTAATTGTAGGTATTTAATTTAGTATTTGGGTTGACCCCTTTTTGATATACATTGGACACCGAAAAACGAATATTTCCCTTATCAAAGTTAGACGCTAAGGATAAGTTATTCGTAACAAGCAAACCGGATTCCATAAAATTAGTGAAGTTGTTTTTTCCTCTTGCCAACCAAGGTGTCGGAATTAAATTTCCCTGGGCATCCAATGGACTGTCATACTGTGTAATCAACTGCCCATTAAATTTTGGTCCCCACTGATCGAAATCGGCGTCATTTACTCCTCCCCCTTTTCCGTCCTTAAAAGCATATTGTCCATATGATCCAGATCCGTAATTACTTTGAGTTTTAGGTATTGCATTAAAACCCGATTGAAATAAAGTGTTATGATTGTATTCAACGACAAAGCCTTTACCGTTTTTAGTACCTCTTTTTGTAGTGATTTGTACCGCTCCGTTTCCTCCCACCGAACCGTACAAAGCTGCAGCGTTAGCTCCTTTTAAAACATTAACACTCTCAATGTCATCAGGACTAATATTATAAGTGTCCGTACCTAATGGAACACCATCTACCACTATCAGCGGATTTTTTCCTCGTATATATAATTTTGGAGCAGTGAAAAATTCAGAAGAAGCGGCTACAATTAATCCCGATATCTTACCGGCAAGTGAATTCAGAACATTCGCATCTCTGCCTTTTGTTAAATCACCTTCTACCTGTTGAACCGAATAGCCTAATTTCTTTTTTTCTTTTTTAATCCCTAATGCAGTAACAACAACTTCATTCAAACTTTGTGAGCTTGCTTGAAGCACTATAACGGCACTGGTCAATTTTGAGGTGTTGAAATCAACACTATTAAAACCAATATAGGAAATCGTCAGTATTTCATTTCCTTTTGGCAATTGTATTTCAAAATTACCATTCATGTCAGTGTCAACTGCAGTAGTTTTTCCTTTAATAAGGACTGTTGCTCCTGGCAACGAAACATTTTGTTCATCAACAACCCTACCCTTAAACGAGGTCGTTTGTGCAAAAATTAAAGATGTCGTGAGCATCGATAATAAAATAATTAAAGTCTTTAAATTTTTCATCATTCTTTTAAATAGTTACTATTAGTAAATTTTATAAGGCAAATTTGACAAATATTTTACTATTAGTAAATATTTTGATTTTAAGAAATCTTTAACAAGTCTTTATTGTATTGTCAATTAAATGTTAAGTAATGAGGTAAAAGTGGTTCAATAAGTCTGAGTCTTTATATTGAAATAAAAAAACAAGTAAATAAAACAGCCCAACAAAATAACTCATGACTGGAGTAATTCTGTTGGGCTGTTGCTGAAGTAGAAATAATTAGTGGTTAAATACTATTGCTTTTTCTCTCTGTTTTCTAATCGATTTGCATCTTGTTCTTTACTATCTCGAAACATATCTTCTACATCATCAATTTTGGGAGCGTCTTTAAGTGCCTTCCAATTAAATTTTTCGTCAAATGGATCTAATGCTTTTTGAGGATTAAAAATTTTAGGGTCCACTTCTAATGCATTGTAAGGTTTATAGTTTGGAGTAGTCATAAAAAGATCGTTTAAATCCGTCGCACCCGCATCATATTGATTTAAATAAGGCATATCGAGAATATTCCAAAATGTTTTAAATATACTCCCAAAACTATAATGTCGATGGCCTACATAATCTCTTTTTACCCAAGGAGAAATAAGCATCAGAACGCTTCTATGTGCATCAATATGATCAACTCCATTTTGCGCATCATCTTCGGTAATTACTATTAACATGTTTTTCCAATAGGGCGTATGCGATAAATATTCTACAATTCGACCAACAGCCAAATCATTATCCGCCATGTAGCTTTCTCTAAAAGAATATCCGGCTTCAGGAAGATCAGCTGCACCATGGTCATTTGGAATTATAACTGTCAAAAACGGAGGCATAATTCCTTTCCCATTTATCCATTTCTCATCAAATTCTTTAATGAATTGATCAATTCGGAACTGATCTGGTATGGCTGTATTGTAGGTTGGATACATTTTAGAAGTCCTTTCGAATAAGGGTTCCGGCATTGGAAAATTAACAAATTGTTGGATTCCAGTATATTTAAATTCAGACTTATATAAAGCCGGTTCAAACATAATGCTGAAACCAAAATTATAAAAATCAACATTATGACGGGCCAAATGGTCCCACATGGATCCTGCTTCATTATAATCTTCGGGATATATGGCTCCTGCAGCGCCATTCATTGCAAAAACTCCAGGCGCTTTTGAATGTTCTTTGAAGGTACGGTTGCCCCCATAACTGGCTGCTGTCGCGGTTTCACACCACTCGTTAGGATAAGTATTGGTTAGCCAGCGATGACCATCTGCTGAAACATCAGAATCGACATAAAAATTATCTGAAATACTAAATTGTCTGGCCAAGGCCAAATGATTAGGCATAACAGTTGTATTTGAGACAGAATCTGTTTTCTTTCGGTTCGAAAAAGAAGCGTTTTCACCATATCGGGCTAATGTTGCGTCTCCATTTCCATTTTTAATCTGACCAAAAATTTCATCATAGGTTCTATTTTCTTTCGATATAAATACAATGTGTTTAATTGGGCTTTCTTGCGCTCCTGGATAAAGTGGAATTGGATTATTTGCTCTTTTGTTAAAAATAGAATCGGTCGCATTATTAAATTGAAAGTTATTGGAAACAACGTGTTTTGTGTGCTCTTGCAATTGTTCGTCTTTTGGGATGTCAACAACTTGAACGTTTCCTTTCATCAATGACCCGATATAACTTCCGTCAGGACCTACTTCATAAGTTGCACCTCCATTAGGACCGCTTCCAAAACCTTTCGCATTGGCAATGATTAGTTTTGTTCCATCCCGACTTACTTCAATTTTAGAGGGAAACCAAGCTGTTGGTATATGTCCTAAAACTTTTTGATCAGATACATTGATTACTGCCACAGCATTTATTCCAGATTCTGCTACATACAAACGTTTTTGATCTTGGCTTAAAGCCAATCCAAAAGGAATAACACCTCTAAATTGTTTTATACGGGGATCTAGTTTCAAAGCAATGGTATTCACAACAGCATCTTTTGCAATAGATATAACCGATATATTATCATTGGTACCATTACTGACAAAAACATAATCATCTGTTGCTACAATAGAGTTGGGACTGGAGCCACCTACCGCAGGAATTCCTTCGACTAATGCACCAACTAAATTTCCTGTTTTAATTTTAGCCACTACTTTTGGATGCAAAGTATCTTCAATATTGATAGAAAATATAGAAAAAGCATCAATAGCGTTAAGGTCTCCTAATCCTTTAATAGCGATAGTGTCATTTTGAATACCAGTTTGCATTTCTTTAGAACCATACGCAAAAGCAGGGTAATTTATTGATTTTATCTTAGCGTCTTTTTCGTTACTTTCTTTTATATAATCGTATTCAAACATACCGACATTAGCGACATACACTTTCTTTTCATCTGGTGAAAGGCAGATCCCAAACGGATAACGTCCCACTGGAACAGAATGTATCAAGGTTCTAGTTTGTGTATTCATAATTACCATTCTAAAACCAATTTGGTCCACTGCATAAAGTGTTTTTCCATCTTTAGACAACTTCATATCTCCAATATAACCATGACTATAATCAACTATTTCAGAAGTAAATGAACAATCTATAGAATCTTTTTTTACACCAGTATTCACGTCAAATAAATACACTTTATTCGCTTGTCCACCAGCAACATAAATCGTTTGATTATCTGGTGCAATTGCTAAACCCATAAATACCGAAGCCAAAACTCCTTTATCTGTAGCAGGACCTGGAGGAACTTGTTGCACTTCGGGATGCTCTGACATAATATTTCTAATAATAGTAATCGATAAAGGATTAGTTCCTGAATTTGCTGTAACTGCAACTTTCCCGTTCGGACTTAAAGTCAATCCGTAAGGATGAGGCGCAGTCATAATATTTTTTCCACCGGGAGTAATAAAACGTCCGTTTGGAAGTACCGTAATTCCTAATTTATCGATTTTTGTAATCTGATCACCACTGGGCGCAGCTATAATCCATAAAGGTTTAATTGAGACGTCTTTTTTAACACCACTACATCCTGCAAAAAAAAGGAGTAGAAATAACGATCTAATAGTTGTTTTCATGATTTTGTATAAAATATTTTTTTTTAATTTGACATAAAACACTTCGTGTTTAAAATTTGTAGAAAATAACACTGCTGTAAGTAAAGTTCAAAATATGACTTTACTATTTTAAATTAAGATCAATTTATCTCATTCTTTACATCAATAGCTACAAAATTATAAGATTAAAATATTTTTATGTTATTTTAAATATCAACCTACTGTTATTTTACTGTTATGGATATGCAAATGAAAACTGCACATTAAGTTAAGCTACATTTTTGTAATTAATTTGATTCTTAAATTCTTCAATAGTTGCATAATTCAAAGCAGAATGTCTTTTTTTTCTGTTGTACCAAATTTCAATGTATTCAAAGATTTCTAGTTTCATTTGTTCTTTAGAAATCAGTTTGTTTCCATAAATCAATTCAGTTTTCAAGGATTTAAAAAAACTTTCCGCTACTGCATTGTCCCAACAATTTCCTTTGCGACTCATACTACGGGTTATTTTTTTATAGGAATCAAGAACATTTACAAATTTTTTGCTTGCATATTGAACACCTCTGTCGGAATGAAAAATCAAACCTTCCTCAATATTTCGGTTTTTAACCGACATTTTCCAAGCCTTAAGCGAGGTTTCATCTGTACTCATTCCATCGCTTAAACTCCAACCTATGATTTT